>JBBSJX010000440.1:0-3560 GCA_038256825.1 Chitinophagales bacterium | reverse complement strand
TAATAATATTCTCAGCAATTTGCTGGCGAAAATTATTCAGCTCCATTACCTGGGTGGGATCGTTTTGCATTTTGGCATCATATGCCGCCTTTACCTTTAGTTTAAAATTAATATAGAGGTCCAGGTATTCTTTCAATTCCTGCTTTCGATCGGTTCCTGCACCGGGGTTTTTACTAAATGCTCTTACAAATTCCGCTTTTGATACCGCGTTATTGCCATAAGTAAATAAGGTTTGGCTGTAACTGGCAATCAAAAAAAATACCGGTAAACAGGCAAGAGCAATTTTTTTCATCGTCGTTTTTTAGTTAGGGTTTATTTGGCGGCTGTCTTATTATTTAGCTTAGCCGATATTACGTCATTAAACTGTTCAATGGTGAGCATTTTGCCAATTATTTTCTTTTTATCATCCAAAAGATACAGCGTTGGAGTTTTAAAAACATCATACAGTTGCCTGAAATTTGCTACACCATTCTTTGCCTCTTCGTCCCGCTTTGCTTTTGGCTGATAAATATGTAACCAATCGGTTAGTTTGTGTTCATTAATAAATGTTTTCCAGGCTTCATTAGCGCCTTCATCAACATTTACTCCCACTAATTTAACCCCCAGGCCTTGCCAGCGTGCACGGTAAATAGAGTCGACACGGGGAACGGTTTCTTTACAATGCCCACAGTTGGGATCCCAGAAAATAACAAAAGTAAAAGGCGCTTTAACTCCGTATAAAGTTGCATGCTTTCCCTCAATATCCAGCATGTCCAATTCTGGTGCAGGTTCATTTAGCTGGTTTGCCATCAGGCTGTATGCACGATCAAAAATATACTTACGCTGTCCTGCACTCAACCATGCAGTATCGCCCTTACTAAAAAATTTATCGAACAGGTTAATAAAAACTTTCTCCTGCCCCATGTATTCAGGGTTTATATACTTATCGGTAAACTTTCCTAAAAGGTATTTAAACATTTCAGGGCTTTCACGCGAAACCAGTAGCATATAATTCACTTCAGGAATAATGGAATCGGCTTCAGGGGCAACATAGTATTTAAAATATTCATCCACTTTGGGCTCAAAAAAAGGAGTGCGTACCAGGCGCTCATCATCAAACGAAACATCATCCCACCAATGTTCCTTCACATACCTATAAGGATAAGTTGAGTCAACTTTTCCATTAGCCATAACAGGCATCGCCGGAATTTCGGGCCTGCGCATGGTGTTGAAATATATAGCCAGCATACTTTCAGGATATTTTTGCATCAACTGGTTGCGATATTCCTGTAGTTGTTTATTACCCGCAACAAGTGCTGCCTGTGTTTCAAGCGAGTCTTTCTGCAAAAGATGCCCACCGGATAATTTTTGTTGAAGGTTACTTAAAACAGGCGCTTTTTGCGATAAATATTTGGTGTAATCCTGGAAAATCTGGTTATCTAATGAGCCGGTTATCGTAACGGCTTCCAGTTTATTGGTATCGGCTTTTATTGCAAAACCTTGTTCCTTATCCATTAAAAACTCAAACATTAAAGATCGCTGCGGCGAAACCATCAGGTAAATGCCGCCCGGTAATTTTTTCTTTCCTTTAAAAACGCCTTCGCCTTTTTCGTTAAGCCAGGCTGAGTCTACCATGTTTTTATATTTTCCATAATGGCAGCCCAGGTATACCCAGGTATTTTTTAAAGGAGTTATGGTAACCGGGATGTTATAGCCTGCAGCAATTTTTACAGGTGCTGGTGCGGTTTTTTTTACGGTTTTACTTTGGGCATTGGATTGAAGCGTGGCAAACAGTACGGCCAGGCTAAAACATATAATTCTCCTCATTTTATAAATCTGGATTTATTGGTAAAAATATCTTTAAAAACTTAAATGCATTTTTCAAAAATGTTAATTACAGTCTATAAACATTAATTATTCCTTTAAATTGTTGGGCAAAAAAATTTTAGAACTTTTTTTGGATAGCCAGCGGCAGCTATTTGAGCAACATTGATTGCGACGCTCCGTTCATCTTTAAATCATTGTGGTACAAAACAAGCATAAGTATAAAAGAAGGAGTGAACGATAACTGTTCCGAAAACCCTTTCTTATTTATCATTAATTTGCAACATGCCTTTTCAATTACTTTCACCATACCAGCCGGCAGGCGACCAACCCCAGGCCATTCATAATTTAACCGAAGGATTAAACCAGGGCGAAAAATACCAAACCCTTTTGGGAGTAACCGGCAGCGGTAAAACTTTTACTATGGCCAATGTCATTCAAAATGTACAACGGCCCACCCTGGTATTAACCCATAATAAAACTTTGGTTGCCCAGCTTTATGGCGAATTCAAACAATTTTTTCCTGATAATGCGGTTGGCTATTTTGTTAGTTATTACGATTACTATCAACCCGAAGCTTACATGCCGGTTAGTGATACTTATATTGAAAAGGACCAGAGTATTAATGAAGAACTGGATAAATTAAGGTTGCAGGCCACTGCACAATTATTAAGTGGCCGCCGCGATATTATTGTGGTAGCCAGTGTAAGTTGTATATATGGTATTGGTAACCCTACCGAATTTGAAAATGGCATTGTGCGCATAAAAGCGGGGCAGATTATTAGCCGGCAGGGCTTTTTACATTCACTGGTAAATAGTTTGTACAGCCGCAGTCAGGGCGAATTTAGCCGTGGCACCTTCAGGGTAAAGGGCGATACGGTTGATATCAACCTGCCTTATGTTGACTACGGCTACCGCATCACCTTTTTTGGCGATGAAATTGAAACCATAGAAACCCTTGAATTATCCTCGTCCAAAAGATTAAGCATTGTACAGGAAGCAGCCATTTTTCCCGCAAACTTATACCTGGCGCCAAAAGATATGATGCAACAGGTTTTGTATGAAATACAGGACGAAATGGCTGCACAGGTTGAATACTTTAAAAACACCGGGAAATTTATTGAAGCCCAGCGCCTGAGCGAAAGGGTGAATTACGATATTGAAATGATACGTGAACTAGGCTTTTGCAATGGCATTGAAAACTACTCGCGTTTTTTCGACCGCCGCCGCCCCGGAACCCGCCCTTTCTGTTTACTGGATTATTTTCCAAAAGACTTTTTGTGCATCATAGATGAAAGTCACCAAACCGTACCACAGGTTGCAGGCATGTATGGCGGCGACCGCAGCCGTAAACTAACCCTGGTTGAATTTGGTTTTCGTTTGCCCAGCGCACTCGACAACAGGCCCTTAAACTTTCACGAGTTTGAAGGCATGCTCAACCAAACCGTATTTGTAAGTGCTACTCCCGGTGATTATGAACTTGAAAAAACAGGAGGAGTAGTTACAGAACAAATTGCCCGGCCAACCGGCTTGCTGGATCCTCCCATTGAAGTACGCCCCAGTGTTAACCAGATTGATGACCTGCTGGATGAAATTGATAAGCGGGTTACAAAAGGCGACCGTGTTTTGGTAACAACCCTCACTAAACGCATGGCCGAAGAAATGGATAAATACCTGGCCCGCATTAATATTAAAAGCAAATACATTCACAGCGAGGTGCAAACCCTTGACCGGGTGGAAATATTAAGACAACTCCG
>JBBSJX010000439.1:0-3564 GCA_038256825.1 Chitinophagales bacterium | reverse complement strand
TCGGGCGGTTTGTTTACAGGTTTACAAAACTTATTTCTAATAAATAAGAGTTCGTTTACAGTTTTAAAAACTTGCTCTGATATTAATTGCTACGAAGATTTACATGCCGCAACCGGCATGCTGTACAGTAAACATAAACTGCTTTTGTTTTTTATAAACCTTTATAATGAGTTGGCCTTTAACCTGGAGAAAGTCACTGCTTTTGCTACAAATTACCTCATAAAATCAGCAGGATTAAGAGCCCCTCCTTTTAAACTCTGTTAGTAGATTTTTTTTACTTTTTACTTTTTACTTTTTATTTATTCTGTTAAGCACGCCTTGAAACGCGTGCTATATCACTGTTTGAGATTTATAAACTACCGCTATGAAAAAATCGCTACCTAAAAAAATAATCCTTCTTTTAAGTGGGTCCCTCTTAATCACTATCATGACATTTGCCCAGGTGCAAATGCGTGTTAATGTTACCAGCCTTTTAGACAATAAGCCCTTAAAAGGGATCATGATTGTTTTACAAAATCCTGCAATAGGTTTCGCTGATTCCTCGCTTTCAAACGACAAAGGCCAGGTGGTGTTTAGCGGCCTTTCCCTCAATGGAGATTACAAAGTATCAACAGCAGGAACCACTGAATACATGAGTGCTGAAAGTAATGCGCTTGAATTGAGATCGGATTTTACCAGGACCGTATCGCTTGCCCTTGCCAGCGTACGTACTAAAATGCTGGATAATGTAACGGTTCGATCAAAATCCATAGCCCGTATTAATACCGTTAATGCCGAGGTATCATCCGAACTTACTGCTAAGGAACTAAGAGTGCTACCTGTTGAAGGAAGGGACATATCCCGTGCATTATACAGGCTACCTAATGTTGCGCAGGCAACAGCAACATTTACCGAGGGAAATAATATTACCATTAATGGTTTTGGTACCCAGTCGTCCATTTATATGATAGATGGATTGGAAAATGTGGAAGCCGTTTTAAATCAGCCAAAATTTCCGATGACGGTTGGATTTACAAAAAACATCAATGTGCTTACCAACAATTATTCAGTTGAATATGGGGGCACTTATAATGGCATCATAAACGTAACTACAAAAAGTGGAAGTAATAAAGTAACAGGCGAAGCTTTTTACCTTGTGCGGCCAGGAAGATTAACCGACGGCACACCAAAATATTCAACAAGAGATTTAACGGGCAATGCGGTTAAAGATGGCTTTCAGCGGCACCAGGTTGGTTTTGCAGTTGGCGGTCCCATCATTAAAAACAAAACCTTTTATTACCTTAATGCCGAACAAACATTGGATAAAAAAGATTACGCCCTTATTTCAAACGATTTGGGCGTTGCTGCAAGTGTAAGTGGTAGAAATGATTTTACATTATTATCTGGCAAAATTGATCAGTTCTGGACCAGTAAATTCAAATCAACCTTACGGGTAAATACCGGTATTGTGCGTATAGAAAAGCCAGGTGGTGGTGTGGATGGTGATTTAATTTTTCCGGAGCAGGGATTAATTCAGGATAGAAACGGAACATTGGTAGCGTTGCAGAATACTTATTCAGGCAATAGTTTTGTTTCGCAAACCGATGTACAATATTCCACTTATTTATGGAATTATTACCGGCCCATAAATCCGGGGTTTCCTACGGTAACTGTACTTGGTCCAACAGAAAAAACACTGGCTCGTTTAGGTAGTCCCGGTCCGCGTTATATCAGTAACGAAAAAACCATACAGGTAGCGCAGAAGTTTACCTTTACACGCGACAATCATAGCTTTAAAGTTGGTCTCGGTATCATCAGTTCCGATCAATCACTTATAGGCGGTGGTAATCCTTTTGGAGAGTATACGGTTAAATTAAACCAGGCCCAGTTGGATGGACTTAAAGGAAAAAACAACAATAAGCTTTTAAGCTATAAGGATATACCTGCTGATGTGTTGGTGAAAAATGTGGATGTGGAACTGAGCCCCCGAAAGTTTGGCGCACGTCAAAACAGGCCATATGCTTACCTGGAAGATTTGTGGAGTGTAAACAGCAAACTCAACATTACCATGGGTATTCGCTGGGACTATGACAACCTCTCAAAAAGCGGCAGCACCAAAGGCGATTATAACAACTTTGGGCCCCGTGTAAACTTCAATTATAAATTGAACGATCATAGTGTTATTCGTGGAGGTTATGGCATTTACTACGATAAAATTTTGTACACTATTTACGGCGATGCATTACAGTTTACTTCAAGCAGCAATGATTATAAAAATCAACTTACAGCCTTACAAAATAAAGGAGTGATACCTGCTTCGGCTAATATTAATGCTTTGGTGAGAGATGGTAACCTTAAAGCAAATGTTGCGGGAGCAACCTATTTAAATGCGCCTTCCTCAGCAAGCCTGCAGCCAAACCGGAGCAAACAGTTTGCCAACGAATTACGTATCATGAACCCGGATGGCTGGCAAAATCCGTACAGTCACCAGGCTTCAATTGGTTACCAGGTTCAGATTAATGATGACAAGCTTTTTTATACCGACTTAATGTTAGTTGATGTACATAATTTATTTCGCCTTGCCGACCTGAATGCGCCTGCTCCCTATTCATACGGCATCGATCCTAATAATATTATTGCACGCAGTGTAACGTCAGCCGATAGTACACGGAATGTTCCCATCTATCGTGATAGCAAGGGAAACTTTGCCATTGTTAATGGCGATACTTTACGGGGCATTGCACGTACCGTTAGTATGAGCGAAAGTAAAGGCAGAGCAAGGTATATCGGCCTTAGTCTTAACTATCAAAAAGACCAGGGTAATGACAAGTATGCCTACCGTTTAACTTATACCATGGGCTTTGCCAGGGCAAATACTGAAGGCATCAACTTTAAAGCAATGGATAGTAATAACTGGGATAACGAATGGGGCCCTACCAACAACGATCGTACCCATATTTTTAATGGTTCGTTTTTCTGGTATCCGCTGCAAGGCTTAAGTGTAAACGTTAGTGCACTCATTCAAAGTGGTATGCCTATTAATAGGGTGCCCGATGGTACAGCGCCTTCCACCTATAACAATGGAACAGTAATAACGAGCAATGGAATTCCTTTGCGTACAACCGATTTAAATGGTGATGGCCGTGCATACAGCGCCAACTATAGTGGCAATAACGATCGCCACCCGGGTGAAACCCGTAACAGCGATCGTTTACCCTGGAGCAATAACCTGGATGCAGCCGTGCAATACAATTTTAATTTACGAAACAATGCAAGGCTGCAGCTTCGTGTTGATTGTTTTAATGTGTTCAACACCGCTAACTTAAGTGGCTATAGCAACAATGCATTAAATAGCAATCAAATTCAAAACGGTCCTGCTTCAAGTGGTTTGTTGGTGCGCAGAAGTTATGGTCCGCCACGGCAGTTTCAGTTAGGCGCCAATTATTATTTTTAAAACCTGGTTGTTGTATAAATTATTTTTTGTGGTACCGGCAGCAGTACTTTGTAGCATCATCGTTGCGTCGCAATCACTTTATCGGCATATCGTTATGGGGCTTTTTAAAAATGCTGCTACTATTGTTGCGG
>JBBSJX010000438.1:0-3568 GCA_038256825.1 Chitinophagales bacterium | reverse complement strand
GCGTACCAATGAATGGCATGGAAGCACCAGGCAAGGCCAATGAGACCAATACCTTTTTTTGGTTCAGCGATTGTATTGTGGGCAACATTAAAGCTGATACTTTACAGGCTGGCTGGCAAATGATGCACAATTCAGTTGCCTATATCAAGGGCAATAAAGCCGATCCAAACAACATTGAATACCATTATAGAAGAGACAGTGCCGGGCAACCGCTATCCATGTTTGAACCGCATACGCCATTAACGCAGCCCGGCGATTATTACTGGTTAGGCGATGGTTTTTTTAACCATGCAACAGACAGTACCATTTACATTTTTGCTTATAGAATAATGAATGTTCCCGGCGGCATTTATCCTTTTGACGACGTTGGTTTATCGCTGATCGCTATTCCAAAAAACAGTAAACCGCCCTATGCTAACCAACAACAGTTTGATACACCGTTTTTTCTTAAAGACAGTAAGGGCAAAGGAAAGGTGGTTTTTGGAATAAGTGTAATGGCCAATACAAAACAAGCTGGTGCCCCAAATCCTGATGGCTACATTTATGTGTACGGCGTAAGAGGCGATAAAAAAGAGTTGTTGGTTTCAAGGGTGTTGGCAGCCTCTTTTGAAAAATTTAATGAATGGAAATTTTGGGATGGCGCGGCGTGGAATGCTGACATCAACAGTGCGGCTGCCCTAACCGAGAAGGTCTCTAACGAAATGAGTGTAAGCTTTATGGAAGATGGTCGTGTAATTGCCGCCTACCAATATGCAGGTAATACACCCGATGTGGTTTTACAGGTTGGCAAAACACCATGGGGGCCATTTCAGCCTATAAAAAAGGTATGGCATACCCCCGAAATTTATGATGGGTTAGATTTTTACACCTATAATGCCAAGGCGCATCCCCACTTGTCAAAACCCGGCGAATTATTGATTAGCTATAATGTAAATTCATTTAATTTTCTGGCAGATATCGTACAGCATCCTTACCATTTACGTCCGCGATTTATAACAGTAAAATATAAATAGTCATGCCTGATTTTTTGGACCAAGCTTTTATATCACTCATCATCTTTACTTGCGTCGCACTCTTGTACGGCAACAAGAAAATCTGCGTACAAACTAATTATACACCCCCCTTTATATATGCCTGTGCCTTTGTGTGCAGGCATTTTAAACATCTTTTTTTTATTCACTCACAAAACCATTTTTAACGACAAAACTTTACATTATGAAAAAGATTTTTATTTTACTGGCATTGCTGGGAGCCTACACCAGCTCGTTTGCCTTTTTAACTCAAGGTAGCTGGCGCTGGCGCAACAACGATGGTTCAGAAACCACTGCAACCTGGAAGGCAAATCAAAATACAGCCATTGCGTACAACTCTATTCATGACGTGTTAAGGCTTAGGTACGAAATTTATAATACCAACAGCAGCGCAACCCAAACTGAAGACTCATTGCAGTATTCAACAACCCCCGGCGATGCTGGCTCATGGATAAACATTGGCAAATACGCGGGCAAAGCGTTTATACTTGCTTCAACAATTAACACCGTTACGCAAAACCAGGCAACTACGTCGCAATTAACCGGTAATGCATATGCTTATTATCCTGGTAAAATGATGGTAACCGATAGTGTTGCTGTAGGGGTTTTTATACCCCCTTCTAACCGTACCGAAATTGAATGGGCTATTATAGGAACAAACAACACCCTGCCCGGCGTAACTTATTATTTCAGGCATTGGGGTGCAACTGCAGGCAATCTACCTCCCGGTGGCACGTTTGCATCGTTAACAACAGGATCAACGCTCCCTATTAAATTTTCTGGGTTTTCTGCAACAGGCGAAGGCGGTAAAGTTAAATTACAATGGTCCACTGAATCTGAACAAAACAACGATCGCTTCGATGTTGAAAGAAGCACAAACGGACGTACATGGGAAAAAATTAATACTGTAAAAGGAAAAGGAACAATTTCATCAACTACCCATTACAGTGCATATGATAACAATCCATTAAAGGGTAATAATTATTACAGGATTCAACAGTTCGACATAAATGGAAAATCGTCTTTTTCTGAAGTGAAGTCGTTAAGGTTTGGAACTACAAAAACCGTAGTTAGCGTTTCGCCTAACCCGGCTCGTGGTGGTATAAATTTTAAGCTTGAAAAGGCTGGTGCAAAAAATGTTGTGGCAATATTAAGCGATGCTAATGGTAAAATTATTTACCAGCAAACATTTAAAGATGTACAGGCTAATACACTTAACAAACTGAATCTTCAACAACCTACACCTGGTATTTACATTCTGAAATTGAAAGGCGACGATCTTTCAGAAAGTGTTAAAGTGGTGGTGCAATAAAAATGCTGATTATAGAAAGGAAAGCCAGGTTTTAGACCACGGCTTTCCTTTCTTTTTATCATAGTAACATACGAGGGAGTTAAATGCAAAAGATGATAAAAAGTATTTGGTTAGGACCGACTATTTCTGGAATACTTTCCTTTATTGCTATATGTCAGATTAACTTCTATGTAAGCTGGATTTGTTTTATACCCTTGTTTATTTCCATTTGTAATACAAGTGCTAAACAAACTTTTAAAAAAGGCATTGTGTTTGGCCTTGTGTTTTCATCGGCCGCTTTTTTTTGGATGATACCCGGTGCCGAACGGTTTACAGGGTCTAGTATATTTTATGGGATTGGTGTGTTTTTGATCTCCTCTTCCTTTATTGCCCTCTTTTATGCAGGCATGCTTTTTTGCTTTGTAAAACTTAAGAAAACTGAAGACAGCCTTCCTGATATTATAGTCAACCCTATATTAATTGCATCCATTTTTTGTGTGGGTGAGGCATTACTTTCAATAGTATCTAAAGGATTTCCGTGGTTTGATATACATGCTGGAAATGGGTTGGCAGCCAATGATTTTTCAATTCAGCCGGCTGCTTTTTTTGGTATTCATTTGCTTACGTTTTTTGTGGTGCTGATCAATTACCTCGTTGCTTATCTCTTTATTCAAAAGAAATATAAAAAGCTGTTTATTCCAATTGGAATCGTGTTGTTATATCAAATGTCAGGTTATCTTATATTTAGTTCATTCAATAAAATCCCGTTAAATGGTAAGCCATTTAAAGTGGCTGTTCTTGCTGAAAATATTGCACCTGATATTAAGTGGGACGACAATACAGGTAATGTATTGGTGCAACGGTTACTCGATTTAAACAGGTCGGCCACAGCTATGAAGCCCGATATGATCCTATGGTCAGAATCTGCTATTCCGTGGACATACAGTAAAGATGATGACCTGGTTAAAGAGGTACTTAATATTACCAGGCCGGCACAGGCAATACACATTTTGGGCATTAACACTGCCTATAAACAAAATGAAGTTTTCAACTCTGCCTATTGCATATTGCCTGACGGTACTACAAGCAGCAGGTACGATAAACAATACCTGTTAACCCTGATAGAAAAGCCGTTGAATGGTTGGCTAATGCCATTCTTCTCCAGTAAAGGTTTTACTGCCCGTAATAACAAAGAACATGCAGCACCATTGACTACTACTTTTGGTAAGGCAGGTATACTTATTTG
>JBBSJX010000437.1:0-3570 GCA_038256825.1 Chitinophagales bacterium | reverse complement strand
GCCACCGACGAAGCAGAGTTTGTGGACGAAACCAGTAACGTACAAAATTTCAATAATGGTAGCTGGAACGCCCTCAGCAATCCCGGCGGGTCCATTTACACCGCGTATTTTAAGGGTATTCGTAAGGCAAATGTTTTTTTGTTGTCTACCGATAGTGTTAACCTCGACCAGTTTCGGTTAGACCCATCGCCTTCTGCCCAACTGGTATACAATACGCGGCTGGCCGAACTGACCCGCTGGAAATACGAGGCAAGATTTTTACGTGCTTATTTTTATTTTGAGCTGATAAAAAGATATGGCGGGGTTCCGTTGATGACGCAACCTTTAAATGAAGGTGATATTCCCAATATACAACGCAGCTCATTGCAGGATTGTGTAAAGTTCATATCAGATGAATGTGATAGCAGTGCCAATAATTTACCGTTGAACTATACGGCTACCAATGCAACCGACCTTGGCCGGGCTACTAAAGGAGCAGCTATGGCATTAAAAGCAAGGTTGTTGCTGTATGCCGCCAGCGACCTGTTTAACAATCCGTCGTGGGCAGGTGGTTATGCCAATGCCAATCTTATTTCGTTGCCAGCCGGCGATAGGGCCGCCCGTTGGAAGGCTGCTGCCGACGCGGCAAAAGCAGTAATAGACCTGCCTGGTGCTGGCTATGCACTGCACAATAACTACACTACTTTATTTAGAAGTTTTAATTTAAACGAGATCATATTTACCCGGCGCGGTCCCGCTTCCAATTCATTTGAGGTAATCAACTTTCCCATTGGTTTCGACCGTGGACAAA
Source organism: Chitinophagales bacterium (assembly GCA_038256825.1). Taxonomy (GTDB): domain Bacteria; phylum Bacteroidota; class Bacteroidia; order Chitinophagales; family Chitinophagaceae; genus Segetibacter. The sequence continues at coordinate 2,780 of JBBSJX010000437.1, read as the reverse complement.
GTGGAAACGGACCTACACAAGACCTTGTAGATGCGTACGAAATAAAGGTGAATGCAACAACAACTGCTAAGTTCGACTGGAGCAACCCGGTGCACGCAGCCAACCCCTATGCTAATTCGGGCCCAACTGCACGCGACCCAAGATTGTTTTCGTCCATTGCGGTAAACAATGCCAATTTTTCGTCGGTATCAAGCTTTACCCGGCCGTTGGAGATATTTACCGGTGGCCGCGATGGCAAACCGGTAGTGAATGCTACCAAAACCGGCTACTATTTGCGTAAGTATGTAAACGAAACGTTGAACCTGACCAATAACCAAACCGCCGTTCATACCTGGATTCTTTTCAGGCTGGCCGAAATGTACCTCAATTATGCTGAGGCGCTTAATGAATCAAGCCCCGGCGATGGTGGTATAAAAGTGTATTACGACCTGGTGCGCAACCGCCCCGGCGTATCAATGCCCGGTTTGCCGGCTGGCCTCAGCCAGGCCGAAGTTCGGGAGCGCATCCGGAACGAAAGAAGGGTAGAACTTGCCTTTGAAGATCACCGTGCATGGGATGTGCGCCGCTGGCTGATAGCACCGGCAACATTGGGCGCCAACATTCGTGGCGTAAATGTTACCAAAACGAGTTCTACTCCAGCTACGTTTACCTATGAACCTTACGTGGTTGAAAGCCGCATCTTTCAAAATAAAATGTACCTGTACCCAATACCACAAAGTGAGTTGAACATATCACAAAACATGGTGCAAAACCCGCTTTGGTAATGAGCCATAAACAATGAAGTTATCAGCATCGAAAAGAAAATAGAAAGCATTAGTTTAATAAAGCAAACGGGGCCGCAATGTCTATTTCTTAACCCCTAAAAAGCATAGCCGGAAGCTCCAATTGAGCGCCGGCTTTTTGCGTTACACACACCATACTATGCCAGCGGCAAAAAGTGCCAGGTTTTATAATTCAAGGAGTTTTTGCTGTTTGTAATACTAAATAACCGAAAGGTAAAATTGACTATGTTTTAAGCAATATTGTGATCCTGTTGCTATGAAAAAGAGGTCATATTTACCAACCGTTCAAAATGCGGTTAAAAAGTTTGAGGTAGTAAAAATCCAAACTATAGCGATAACTATTGGAGGCAATAATTCAAAAATGTTAACCAAACAAAAGCAACCAAATGAAGATTGATTTCTTTTGTCCGCATTGGGGCAGCGAACATTTGCCCTTTGCTGCGTTTCTTGAAAAGGTGAAAACTGCCGGATACCAGGGGGTGGAAATGAGCCTTCCCATGGAAGACACCGCGAGAAATGAAGTGGTGAACCAGTTGAAAGGCTCTGGATTGCGGTTGATAGCCCAGCATTGGGAAACTGTGGATGCTGATTTTGAAACGCATAAGTCGAATTATAAAAAACGCCTCTTAAACCTGGCCAGGGGCGCCCCGGTTTTTATTAATTCGCAAACAGGCAAAGACTATTACACACAGGCTCAAAACATGGAGTTGATCAATATGGCTGAAGAGGTAAGTGCCACAACGGGTGTTGCCATTGTTCATGAAACCCATAGGGGCAAATGGAGTTTTGCCGCGCATATTACGCAGCAATACTTACAAAAATTTCCGCAGATAAGGTTGGCGTTTGATGTTTCGCATTGGTGCAATGTAGCGGAGACCTATTTACACGATCAGCAGGAAGCTGTTGAACTTGCCATTAAACATACGTGGCACATACACGCAAGAGTAGGCCACACCGAAGGCCCGCAAGTACCTGACCCCCGGTCGCCCGAGTGGATTGATGCGTTAAATAATCACCTGCAATGGTGGGATACCATTATTGACCTGAGGCGACAGCAGGGAGTAGAAAAATTTACCATAACCCCTGAGTTCGGCGCGCCCCCCTACACTACCCTACTACCTTTTACTAATACACCAATAGCCAGCCAATGGGAAATCAATGTTTTTATGCGGCAACTTTTAAGCCCTCGCTATTCATCTTAAAAGCCGCTGTAAGCCTGAAACCGCTTATTTCAGCAACAACTTCTCTCAAACAGAAAAAATTCTGAAAAAAATGACCCTATGAATGTTTTTTATGGCCTAAAATCATATATTTGATATTATAAAATTGATATTCAATATTATTGAATAATTTTTAATTTGCTTGCTTTATGAACTTATTTCGAAACAATATTACAGCGGCCCCCCCTCCTACCCCGCCTTTGTTAAAGGCAGATAGTATTGAAAGCCGGTTCACTTCTCTTTTTAATACCTATAAACATACCGTGTACCTGGTAGCACTTCGCTATTTAAAATCGGAGACCGAAGCACAGGAAGTGGTTCAGGAGGCATTCTTAAAATTGTGGTCGCAGCGCAACAACATAAAATCCGGCACCCCTGTAGACGCCTGGTTATACACCGTTGCAAAAAACATTACCCTTAATCGCTTAAAGCGCATAGCCACCGAGCAAAAGGCCGCAAACTACTTTAAAAATTTCGGCGACGACATTAATCATAATCCAGTGGCCGATACTTTTCAGAATGCCGCCAATCAGCAAATGTTTACGAGGGCAGTAAATGCCTTGTCACACAATCAGCGGATGGTGTTTCAACTGGCAAGAGAGGAAAATTTGTCGTACGTTGAAATTGCCGAACGGCTAAATATTTCTCCACTAACGGTAAAGACACATATGGCGCGAGCCTTAAAACAATTAAAGACACTGCTTGCCCCGGGATTAGAAAATTGAGTGGGTACTTCACGATCCGCCTCGTTTTTTAAACAACATAGTTATGACCGGAT
>JBBSJX010000436.1:0-3572 GCA_038256825.1 Chitinophagales bacterium | reverse complement strand
TACGATGTAAAAATTAACGAAAATGCTGCCCGAACCCTGGAATATGCATACGACGATTTTACCATTTACCAATTAGCAAAAATGTTGAAAAAACCTAGAGAGGAAATTGATTTATATGCCCGTCGAAGTAACAATTACAAAAATCTTTTTGACAGCGAAACCAATTTAATGCGGGGCAAAAATAAAGATGGATCTTTTCAAAAACCATTCAATCCTTTTAAGTGGGGCGATGCTTTTACCGAAGGCAATAGCTGGCATTATAGCTGGAGCGTTTTTCACGACATTGAAGGATTAAAAAATTTAATGGGTGGTAATGCGATGTTTGGCAAGATGCTGGATTCTGTATTTACCCTGCCCCCGGTTTTTGACTATAGTTATTATGGATCGGTAATTCATGAAATACGCGAAATGCAGATTATGAATATGGGACAATATGCTCATGGCAAACAACCCATTCAGCACATAATTTACCTGTACAATTATGCACGCCAACCCTGGAAAACGCAGTATTGGGTACGCGAGGCCATGAATAAATTGTATATGCCTACACCCGATGGATATTGTGGCGATGAAGACAATGGACAGACTTCGGCATGGTATGTTTTTTCGGCGCTGGGTTTTTACCCTGTTTGTCCCGCTACCGACCAATATGTAATAGGAGCGCCCTTATTTAAAAAAGTAACTTTATCGCTGGAAAGCGGTAAGCAGTTTGTAATAAATGCTGCCAATAATAATGATCAGAATAGGTATGTTCAAAAGGTATTATTGAATGGTAAAAATCATGAACAAAATTGGCTAAGCCATTTCGATATTAAAAAAGGCGGAACCATTGATTTTAGTATGGGAGCCACCCCCAATAAACAAAGAGGAATTAAAGATGAGAATGCGCCTTATTCTATGTCGAAGGAAAAGTAAGCAGGAATATTTGCGTATTGGTTAAAATTGGTGAATAAATTGAAGCAGAATAATCCCAACTTTAAGTGGTTTAATGTTGAAGTGCTGCTGTTTAGGTTAAAAGTACAAGAGTGCGACGCAAGGATGCCTGGCATATAGTAAAAAGCCTGGTTCATAATAAAAAAAATTGGATTATAATATTTATACAAGGAACTTATTTTACTTACCAAATAATAGTTTACATTAACGATTACTAAAAGCATTACCCCGTATGAAATATAAAGTCTTAATTGTTATGTGTTTGATGTTGATAGGGGTATCAACATTGGTTGCATGCTTAAACAGTTTTAAAAAAAGCGACGAAAAGGTGCCTGATGTGGTGAGCTACAACTTCCATATCCGGCCCATTTTTTCAGATAAATGTTTTAAATGTCATGGCCCCGATGTAAGTAAACAGGAAGCCGGTTTAAGGCTTGATTTACCTGAAGGTGCTTTTGCTCCTTTACGTGAAACCCGTGGGGCTTTTGCAATTGTGGCCGGTAAGCCTGAAGAGAGTGAAATGTATAAACGTATAACTTCAACAGACAGCAGTTACCAGATGCCCACCCCCGATTCGCATTTAGGTGTATTATCGGAGCATGAAATTGCACTTATAAAAAAATGGATAAAACAGGGTGCGCAATATGAAAAGCACTGGGCCTTTACAAAACCAAAAAAGGCTGCACTTCCAAAAATTGATTTAAAGGATAAGACGCGAAACGAGATTGACTATTTTGTTTTTAGCAAATTGGAAGATAAAAACCTTACACCTAACGATGAAGCCGACAAAGAAAATCTTTTAAAACGTGTTTCATTTGATCTTGCAGGCTTGCCTCCCTCCGAAAAAATGATGGATGGGTTTATGGCCGACAAAAGTGCCAATGCCTATGAAAAGGTAGTGGATGCCTTATTAAATTCGCCGCAATACGGCGAGAAGATGGCGGTGCAATGGCTGGATGTTGCACGCTACTCCGATAGTTACGGTTACCAGGATGATAACGTGCGTACACAATGGATGTGGCGCGATTGGGTTATTCATGCATTTAATAAAAATCTTCCATACAACGAGTTTGTAACCTGGCAGATTGCCGGAGACATGTTGCCCCAGGCTAACAAAGAACAAATATTAGCAACGGGTTTTTTCCGCAACCATAAGTACACCGAAGAAGGCGGAATTATTGAAGAAGAGTATAGAATTGAATACAATCTTGATAAAACTAAAACCTATGGTAAAGGCATTCTTGGTTTAACAGTTGAATGTGCCCAATGCCACGACCATAAATATGACCCCGTTTCGCAGAAGGATTATTACCAGCTATTTGCCTTTTTTAACAACAGCAAGGAGCTGGGTTTTGAAGGAGATATCAGCCAATCGAAACCTGCTAAAAAACCCATACTAGAAATTGTTGATGAAGATGTAAAAGGGATTCTTTCTTTTGTAAATAAGAAGGATACGGGTAAATTATATGTTTCGGTTATGGGTGACCGGGATACATTGAGGCCAACTTATATTTTAAACCGGGGTGTTTACGATCAGCATGGCGATGTGGTGCAGGCCGCCGCCTTAAAATCAGTAATGCCTTATGATACCATTAATAAACCACGTAACAGGTTATCGCTGGCTGAATGGACGGTGAGTAAAAATAACCCGTTAACGGCAAGGGTTTATGTAAACCGCGTTTGGCAGGAAATATTTGGAAGAGGCTTTGTAAAAACTTCGGGCGATTTTGGTATGCAGGGCGAATTGCCTACCCACCCCGAACTACTGGATTGGCTTGCCGTAGATTTTATGGAGCATGGTTGGGATATTAAGCGCCTGGTAAAACAGATTGTAATGTCGGCAACCTATCGCCAGTCATCAGTAGTGCATGAAAAAAGTTTGAAGCAGGATCCGGAGAATGTTTATTTTTCAAGAGCTTCCCGCATAAGGGTAAAAGCTGAATTTGTACGCGATATTGTTTTATCAGGATCGGGATTGTTGGTTAAAACCATTGGTGGCCCCAGCGTGAAACCTTACCAGCCAAAAGGACTGTGGGAACTGGCAACTTCGGGCAGGGGAGAACTGGCAACGTATAAACAAGACAAAGGGGAAAGCCTTTACAGGAGGGGGATGTACACTTTTATAAAATTAACCGTTCCGCCACCAAGTATGATATTGTTTGATGCCAGTAACCGCGACCAGTGCGAAGTGAAACGCAGCCAAACCAATACGCCTTTACAAGCCTTAATGATGATGAACGATCCTACAGTTTTGGAATCGTCAAGGGTATTAGCGCAGCGTTTATTAGAAACAAAAGGCACCGATGAGGAACGTTTGAAGAAAGCCTTCAGACGAATTATTTGCAGGCACGCTACTCCAAAAGAACAGACTATTTTAAATGAGTATTATAATTTTCAGTTACAACAGTTTAAAAATAAAAAACTGGATGCTGCCCTTACTTTAAAGGTGGGCGAGTATCCACCCAACAATAAACTGGATGCCAATTCCACCGCTGCTTTAATGAAGGTGATTACCATGATTTATAATATGGAAGAGGCCATTACAAAATCTTAAGTTATGAACAAACAATTGCTCGAACATAGCCTGGGTTATAACCGCCGTAAATTTTTATCGCGGCTGGGTATGGGTATTGGTGGAG
>JBBSJX010000435.1:0-3576 GCA_038256825.1 Chitinophagales bacterium | reverse complement strand
TTCATGATGAGCTGGGGCGGCAATTTTGCAGGCTTCAACACATTCCTTTTTAACTACCTGCCCATGTACAATAAGTTCAGGGCACCGGGCATGATCATCGTAATTCCAACATTACTTTTGGGCATGATGGCCGTTATGAGTTTGCAGAAAATATTGTTTGGAATGGAAAACCGGGAAGAGCTTTATAATAAATTAAAAAAAGGTTTTGCCATTACAGGAGGAATTTTTGTTTTACTCCTGGTAATTTATTTCAGCCTCGATTACAGGGCCGAAAGCGATGCGAACCTGTTACAGCAAATTCAACAAATACCCGATCCACAAACAAAAGCTGCTTTTGAAACAGGCGCCAAATCATTAATTAATGGCCTGATTGAAGATCGCCAGCATTTATTCATGATGGACCTTTTACGTTCGTTATTCTTTATAGCAGCGGCAGCAGGTGCTTTATATTTATACCACCGCAAGGTTTTAAAGCCAGGTTTGGTGATGGTAGGTATCGGGCTACTTTCGTTTATTGATGTAATGGCTATTGATGTAAAATACCTGAACAGCGATAATTACCTGGATGCGGAAGAATCGGAAGCAACTTTTAATCCCACTCCCGCCGATCTGGCCATTTTAAAAGACACTTCTTATTATAGGGTATTTAATATTGCAGGTGGCAATATTCCCATGGCATTTAACCATGGTGCCATGCCCTCTTACTTTCATAATTCAATTGGTGGATACCACCCGGCAAAGCTGAGCATTTACCAGGATCTTATTGAAAAGCAAATCTACAATTTTCCAAAGTCGATGCCTGTGGTAAACATGCTTAATACCAAGTATATTATTGTTGGCGATCCTAAAAATCCTGAGGTGCAATTAAATCCTGATGCTTTAGGGCCCGCCTGGTTTGTTAAGCAAATTAATTTTGTAAAAAGCCCACAGGAAGAAATGGCTGCCCTCGACAATTTTGATCCAAAAAATGTTGCCATTGCCAACCAATCGTTCAGCAATGTTTTAAAACCGGTTGCTGCCCCCGATAGTGCCGCAACTATTAAAATGGTAAGTAACCAAAACGATATTATTACTTATAATTCAAACTCGGCTACCGACCAGGTTGCGGTTTTTAGCGAGGTTTATTATGATAAGGGTTGGAACGCCTACATAGATGGCAAACAGGTTCCATATGCTAAAGTGAATTATGTTTTAAGAGGTGCAAACGTTCCGGCGGGCAATCATACCATCGAGTTTAGATTTGAACCGCACAGTTATGCATTAGGCTGGACATTAACAACCATCTGTTCAATCCTACTCGTTTTAATGTTACTGGCCGCATTATTTTTTGAGTTTAAGCGCAACAGGGTAATCATGAATGGAGTTGATTAAACTGTTTTCTAAAACTAAAAAATTCATAATAAGTTTTTGGGTCCGGGCTTTATAACATTAGGGTACATCGTTGCGTCGCACTCTTGTACGTCATAAATCTACTCAGCATAACCAAACCATACATAAGCGTTTTTCAAAACCAGGCATTGTAAACAGTTAAATTGCACCAATGGCAGAACCGGCTATCAGTATTATTTTACCTGCCTATAACAGTATGCAATTTATAGGGCAAACAATTGAAAGTTTGCTTAACCAAACCTTTACCAATTTTGAACTGCTCATTATTAACGATGGTTCAACAGATGGAACCGAACTAATAATCCGTTCTTACACCGACAACCGAATACGTTATATAAAAAATGAAGTAAATAGCGGCCTGGTTTATACCTTAAATAAAGGGATTGAACTGAGCCGTGGAAAATATATTGCCCGAATGGATGCCGACGATATAGCCTTGCCTCAACGCTTAGCTAAACAACACCAATGGCTGGAACAGCGTCCTTTAACATCCGTTGTAGGTACGCTCATTTCTTTTATTGATTTGGATAACCATGTAACCGGCCATTGGAAACTGGATAAACAAAACACAACGTACAAAGCCATGTACCACACCATGCCCAGGGAAAATTGTTTGGCTCACCCAGCGGTAATGCTTCGGACAGAAGTTGTGAAAAAATATAAATATGCGCTATACCAGCAACATATTGAAGATTATGACCTGTGGTTACGCATGTTAAGTGATGGAGTAGTATTTGAAAAGGTTCCCGAAGTGTTACTACAATACCGGGTACATCCCCAATCCATTACCAAAACAAAACTTCAAAGCAGTAACCCGTTTTTTAAACAGTTTCACTGTAAACGTAAATTTTTATATCACCAGATCAGCAATAAAAAAGCAGGTTTATTTGAACTGAACGTATTCATTTTTATGCTAGCCAATCTGGTTGTGGGTGTTGCAAAAGAAATAAAGAAAAAAGTGAGAAAATGAAGTATTCGGTTTATATAATTAAAAGAAAAATAGAGAACATAATAATCTTTCCGTTTATAGTTATTGGAAGGCTCATTGCTTTGCTAAAGCCGTTAAAAAAAGAATACGAACTTTTCTACTTTTTTCCTTTTTATCATATTGGTGGTGCTGAAAAGGTGCACTATCAAATTGCGGCGGTTACCAATAAAGGCAATGGAATTATATTTTTTACCCGCAAATCGCTAAACAATCTTTATTACAAACAGTTTGAAGATACCGGTTGCACATTGGTAGATGTTTCAAAATATACAGATAATAAATTCCTTTATTTCAACAACCTGGTTTACCGCGGAATAATAAGCCAGTACATTCATGCGCAAAAAAAGAAACCACTGGTGTTTAATGGCCAGTGCAATTTTGGTTATAAAATTTCACCCTGGATAAATAAGGATATTCCGCAAATAGAGCTTATTCATAGTTTATGCAGTTTTTCATACATACGCATCCCTTTTATTGAATATTACTATAAAACAGTAATGATTAGTAAAAAGCGGATTGAAGACCATTTAGAACTATATGCACAGTACCATATTCCTGTTTATTATAACCAACGAATTGAATTTATTTTAAACGGTATTACATTACCTGAAACAACAAAACAAACGATAAATAATAATGGAACTTTACAAGTTTTATATGTTGGAAGAGATACTGAAGAAAAGCGTGTTCATTTAATTGCGATGGTGGCAAAAGCTATTAAAGAAAACAATTATGATGCGGAGTTTATTTTTATGGGTGAGGTAAAAAATGCCATCCCCGTTGAACTTTACGCCTATTGCACTTTTTTAGGCAACCAAAACGATGAGGAGAAGATAAATAACATTTACATGGAAGCCGATGTCTTGTTGATGTTATCAACAACCGAAGGTTTCCCAATGGCTATTATGGAAGCAATGGCAAGGGGGCTGGCAGTGGTTTCAACTGATGTGGGAGAAATACCTTACCATGTTCAGGATAATAAGAATGGCTTTCTTATACGCAACCCTTATGATGACAACTATGTTTTAAACCAGGCCATCATAACTATTTCAACCATCATTAATAAAAGGGAACCATTGGAGTTATTTAGATTGAATAACATTGAACATGCCCAAACCTATTTTGGATTGGATAGGTTTGCAAAAAGTTATAACCAACTTTTTGCCGAAGCAAAAAAACATTATGCCTGATTGAATGGA
>JBBSJX010000434.1:0-3579 GCA_038256825.1 Chitinophagales bacterium | reverse complement strand
TCCTCATCTGTAAGTGGCGCTGCTGCTACTGATGCCAATAGCCGGTATATCGAAGACGGTTCTTTTTTGAGGATGCGCAATGTGACCTTGGGTTACAACATACCAACTGCACTGCTTAAAAAAGCAAAAATTACTTCATCACGTATTTATGTCTCGGCTCAGAACTTATTTACAATTACCAATTATACCGGATTAGATCCTGAGAATCAAAACACAGGCGGTGGTTTGATTCCTACTTTAGGGGTTGACTTTTTAACACAGCCACAACCTCGTATTTATATGGTGGGGATTAATCTAGGATTTTAAACCATCTAATCCCTGCTTTTTTACAACAGTTAATTTAAAAGATATGAAATCAAAAATAAAAATACTTATAGGGTTTCTGGCATTAGCAGTATCCTCCTGCGATTTTTTAGATCAAAAGCCGGTTAGCCAAATAGTTTCTGTTAACTTTTTTAAAACGGCTTCTGATGCTGAGGCTGCTTTGATTGCATGTTACGATGGATTACAAAACGCGTATTCCAATAATGTTATTATTGCCGCTGGCGTGATGGGTGACGATATCCTGGCCGCATCCGGAGGAAACAATACCCGTCACCAGAATTTTGCACCTACTGCAGTACAAGGGAATGTACAAGACTTTTGGCGGGAATCATATTTTACCATTCATAGATGTATTGATGTAATTGAAAATGTTCCCACAATAACTGACCTGGCTCTCGATAAAAACCGGGTATCGGGAGAGGCATATTTTATACGGGCATTTCAATATTTCAACTTAACCCGTCTTTATGGTAAAGTGCCTATTGTTACCCAAACCACTAAAACACCCGACCAGGATTTTCAGCTTCCTCGTGATGAGGTGAGCAAAGTATATGAATTGATTATTGCAGATTTAACCCAGGCAAAAGCCTTATTGCCCACCAATAACATTAACAAAGCCAGGGCTAGTAAAGGCGCAGCCAGTGCCTTGCTTGCCCGTGTTTATATGCATCGTAGCAACTTTGCAGCGGCTTTAAAGGAATGCGAGGATGTAATGGCCCTGACGAACCCGAAATATGAATTAGTGCCGGGGGCCAATTATGCTGATCTATTTACCGTAGGCAAGCAAAATACCAGCGAAACTATTTTCGAAATTTCTTATAGGCCCGCGGTGGCACAGGAAGGACACAACCTTGATGCTTCTACAGTACCGGCACCAGGAAATGGCTTCGCTATCAGGCCAGAGCCGAAAATTATTACAGCTTTTAATAACAGTATAGGCGATCTCAGAAATGATGTAGCTTTAGGAGTTTACAATAGCCGAACCTATATAAAGAAGTCTGAGTCCGGGCCGCCTAATGTTACTACAAACCGACGGGCCCAGGATGTTAATATAATTGTGATCAGGTTAGCTGATGTTATTCTCATGCGGGCAGAGTGCTTAAATGAGCTCGACCGTACACTTGAAGCCATTCCTTTCTTAAACCAAATACGTCAGCGGGCTGGTTTATTACCAACAACAGCTATTTCTAAAGCAAATGTGCGTTTAGCCATTGAAAACGAACGTTTCCTGGAATTGGCTTTTGAAGGGCATCGCTGGTTTGACCTGGTGCGCACCAATCGTGCACAGGCATTGATACCAAATCTAACTAACGTTGATCGTATTTTATGGCCAGTGCCTGCCCGTGAGATAGATCTAAACCCTAATTTATTACCACAAAATCCAAGTTATTAATAGCAGAGCAGCCAGGGGCTACCGCAATTAAGCAGTGGCTCTTTTTTAATTGCATTATAAAAAACTTAATTTTTTATGAAGTTTTTTAGGCGGTTCAAAACTGTATACAGGTAGATGTCAGAGGTATTCAAAATCTCATTCCCCCTTTTTAAACTCAACTATGAAATCAACGGAGATAGGGTGTCATTTTTTATTGGTGGGATTAGTTTTTTCTTTTTCCTTTTGCCGGACACAGCAAGATGTATTACAAGTATCTATAGTGCCCGATGCACCGAAAAAAAACATAGTTACCTCTTATAAAGGGTTTGATAAAGGCGGAAATACAACTATAGCGTTTGATGCAGAAAATTCATATAAATGGTCGGGGCATTCACCTTACGCAACCGACTCATGGGGTTACTTTAATGTGTATGGCGAAGAGATCCCTTACATTAAAAGAGATCGTGATCTTGGACAAACTTTTACTTACACTGATAAAATTCCAAAAAAACTAGCAGCTATAACAGTCTGTACCGGTTATGGAACCAATGCCGTACGTCCCAACATGTATCATAAAAGTATTTCTATTCAAATATTTGAAGTTTCCGGAGTTCCCTCATTCAATAACAATGGCTCTGATAGCTCTGTTTCCGCATATCATGGATTTCCGCATAATAGAATAACTGATTCAATTTCGCACATAAGGGATGATTATTTCACCGGAGAAGTATATACCTCTATTGGTTTGTTTACTGGTGCTTTTTTTCCAGGTAAAAAAGAATTTGGATTACCGGACAACAATAGGGTGGTACCTGCTGACCATCATTTGCTGAAAGGAAAATATTTAAGATTTGAGCTGCCGAAAAATAATGCAATCGTCTTATATCCAGAGAGAAAATATGCCTTCTTAATCATGATTGATAAAATCGGTAATGACTGCGGATTCACGCTGGCAAATAACTATAAGGGCAGCTATTTAGGCGGGCACGCTATTAGAAGAGATGGCAGCGGAAGTTTTCCGCCTGTGCCTGCGGATCCTCAGAAAAATTTTACCGATGCCGGCAACGCAAAGAGTCTTTCATCTGCACATTTTCCATCAGATTTTAAAAAAAGAACTTCTATACCTCCAGGCACGAATGGGTATCCTGATGTGGATACCTGGCGTGATCTGTTGTTTATGATAGAAGGGCAATAATTGTTTAAAACATACACTAAATCACGTTGTAGAAGTAACCTAAAAAAATCAGTATAAGCCGCAAAAAAATGGTGCACGGGATAGGGCAGCCGTCAACAAACGTTTTTTGAATGCATGGCCTTAACGATGGACTTGGTCGCTTTGGGGATTAATAATAAAACACCAGTAAACTACATATCAATGAATAGAGTTAGAGTATTAATAATCTTTTTTTTTAGTGCTACAAATATCATTGTAGGGCAGGGTTATACTATTTACAGTAGCGAAAAACCCGACATTGTTCCAATCTGGCATAGGGTTGCAGACTATGCGCCGGTGCTGCGTTCTGTAGAAGCAGCACGCCTTTCACCAGATGGCAGACTGGCTGTTTCGGCCTCCAAGTTTGGCTACTTCCTGATGATGTGGCGTGTAGCGGATGGTGGATTGTTGTGGGAAAAGACATTAACATCCGAAATTGAATGTGTCGTGTTCGCGCCAGACGGAAAAACATTTGCCACAGGCGATGAAAATTTTATGGTCACGATCTGGGATTCACAAACGGGAGAACAAGTGAAGCAACTTGAACACGATAGCAGTCTGGATGGCATTACCTGGTCACACGATGGAAAAACAATTGCGGCCGGCTCGGAAAAAGGCGATGTATGGTTGTGGAACGCAGATAGATATACACTCTCCGGAAAAATAAAAG
>JBBSJX010000433.1:0-3579 GCA_038256825.1 Chitinophagales bacterium | reverse complement strand
TGAACCTGAAGAAAACAACTTAGTTACCAAAGGCTACGTGCATAAGGTTTACGAGAACTTATTAAACGAACAAAAAACACCTGCCTACTTTTATTTATGTGGCTGGAAGAATATGATTGACGAAGCAAAGCAACGAATACTTGCAATGGGTTACGATAAAAAAGATATTCATCTTGAACTTTACGGCTGACAGTTTGTTATATAATCTTTTTTTTAAAATTTTTTCAGGCTTATTTTATTTACTGCTAATCTAAATATAACACCAGTAACCATTCAATTATGAAGGATAAATTGTTTGTTACTACATGAACCCAATGAATGAAAAAAGAGAAAGTAAAACAATTTATACACCTGTTTGCCGGCTTTATTTTACTGGTACATGGGTTCCAGGCTTTTGAAAGAGAAGACCTGGTTATTGCATTTATTTTTGTTGGTTTTTCTATTGTTACGATGGTTGTAGCCAGTTTACAATTGTGGCTGGAAGAAAAAATAAGGAAAGCCGACGCTTTCTTTTTTATGCTTGAGGGATTGGTTATCTATTATTCTGCCTGGAACTATTGGATAGAAAAAGGGAAATGGATGGCGGTAATTACTGCTGCTTTAGCTACTTTTTATGTTTTCTATTCACTTTATTTATTCCGCTCTAAAAAAAAATATAAAAGAAAAAAACGTCGTTCAGGTACAGTAAGTACTGATCCTTATCCGGATCGTTTTTAATTACTTCACCTTTCGATTATTTTAAGATTTTCACACTTACTAATCATTCACATTCATTTGGATTTACGCCTTTTTTTAGAAGATTTTGCCCTGCTATTAAAATCCAGTGCAAGGCCAATCCAATAATCAAAATCCTTTTGGCTATTCATTCCACTCTCATCAATTAATACATAACCTATCATAGGCCTGTTTGTAAAATCCATTGTGCGGCAACCTTGTCTCTCCACTAATTCATGGTGAAGTTCGGGGTCTACCCGGCACATGAGTTCGTCTTTTATTACGCCTACACACATTTTATCATTGTACATAAAAGTTAAACCACCCATCAATTGTTTTTCTGTAATATTGGGTAGGTTTTTTAAACGGTGGCGTATTTTATCGGCTAATAATTTGCTGTAAGCCATGGAGGTTGAATTTATTTTTTATTTTAAAGCCTCATTAAAATATAATACTAAATGTTGAGTAATGATATACGGTACAAGTGAGTGACACAACGATGTTGAATTACTTACCGCAACTGGTACCATCCATATATTTAATAAAATTTACGAGTTTGAATTAAACCTTGAAATAACAAAAAAACCCGCAGAAAATATTCTGCGGGTTCAACTTTATAAGTAATACTTTATGCTATGGCTTCACTAACCATTTCCTTTACTTTACTTAAAGGTATACGCTCTTGTTTCATGCTATCCCTATACCTGATGGTGACCGTTTGGTCTTCTTTTGTCTGGTGATCAATCGTAACACAAAAGGGTGTTCCAATCGCATCCTGCCTGCGGTAACGTTTACCAATGGCATCCTTTTCTTCGTAAAAACAACGAAACTCCGGCTTGCATGAAGTCCTTAATTCCCGGGCAATTTCGGGTAGCCCGTCTTTTTTTGTTAATGGTAAAATTGCCAGTTTAACAGGGGCTAATTTAGCAGGTAAATGCAAAACTGAGCGACTGTCAGTCGTTCCATCTTCTTTGGTGAGCGCTTCTTCTTCGAAAGAGTTGGAAAGTATTAATAAAAACATACGATCCAAACCAATGGAGGTTTCAATTACATAAGGCACATAATTTTGATTGATCTCGTTATCAAAATACTGTAATTTTTTACCGCTATAAGTCTGATGGCTTTTTAAATCAAAATCGGTGCGTGAATGTATACCTTCTACCTCTTTAAAACCAAAAGGAAACTCGTATTCTATATCCAAAGCAGCGTCAGCATAATGCGCAAGTTTTACATGGTCGTGATAACGATATTTTTCTTGCGGAATGCCCAGGCTCAGGTGCCATTTTAAACGTTCTTCCTTCCAGTAATTATACCACTCTACCTGTGTGCCGGGGCGTATAAAAAACTGCATTTCCATTTGCTCAAATTCACGCATTCTAAAAATAAATTGCCGGGCAACAATCTCGTTTCTAAAAGCTTTTCCTATCTGGGCAATTCCAAACGGAATTTTCATACGTGCGGTTTTTTGCACGTTTAAATAGTTTACAAAAATTCCCTGGGCTGTTTCAGGTCGCAAATAAACCGTAGTTGCTTCTTCGGCAACACTGCCCACCTGGGTAGAAAACATTAAATTAAATTGGCGTATATCGGTCCAGTTTATTGTTCCGCTAACTGTGCAGGCAATTTTATTGGTTTCAATTAATTTTTTAAGCGAAATAAAATCTTCGGCCGCCAGCAAACGATCCATTTCGGCAATTAACTGGTCTGCTTCCTCAAGCTTATTTTCTTCTTTTAACTTATCGGCAAGTGCTTCTATTAAATGATCAACGCGGTAACGTTTATTGCTATCCCTGTTATCAATCATCGGGTCACTGAAATTGTCAACATGGCCACTGGCCTTCCATGTAGTAGGATGCATAAAAATAGCGGCATCAATACCTACAATGTTATCATGCAATTGGGTCATTGATTTCCACCAGTAATCGCGTATATTTTTTTTGAGTTCGCTTCCGTAAGGGCCATAATCATATACGGCGCTTAAGCCATCGTAAATTTCGCTGCTGGGAAAAACAAAGCCATATTCTTTGGCGTGAGAAATAATTGCCTGGAAATTGTTCTCGTTTGTCGTCATGCGGCAAACCTACACGAAAAAGCGATTAAAATAAAATAGTGGAGTAGGTTGTAAACCATCAATAATCAGCAGAAATAATCAGTTCATAATATGCTGGTCCTTTTCAAATTGCTTTCACAATCTCGTACCCACTTTTCTAATTTGTTATTTGTTTCTTCCAACTTAAGAATTTTGGAATGACTTTTTATAATTTCTGCCTGGTAGCCCCTGATTTTTTTGCGAACCTGGTTAGCAAAATATACCTTGAAAATTAAACCAATTAATACCCCGGTTACAACTGAACCTGCATACTGCATCAGAATATTTAATAGGGGTGATGTCATAACAAAAAATTTATCAAATTAAAAATTTAATACATCTTAAAGATGCAATAGGCACTTTTAAAGTTGCATTATAGCTTTAAATTGAAAAATTTAATGTGCGGAAAACAGGGTATAAACCCTCCTCTTTTTACCAGGTTGGTACATTTAAAATCAATAGTAGAATTCATTTAAGCCTTGCCTGATAAATACTATCAATACTACTCCCAAAGGGGCAACACTTTAAACTGGCCTGGATTTATAAAAATTAGAAAAGATTAAAATAAAATATTGAGGAGTGGTTGTTGATTTATTTCAACTTTGGATTGTTGAGGTGGCGTTGTGCATCGCGAATGGTTTTCTTTTCAAAGTTTTTTTGCAAAGCTTTAGTAAGGTCTACCCCGGTTTGATTGGCTAAACATATTAAAACCCATAAAACATCTGCCATTTCATCGGCAAGTTCCTTTTGCTGGTCGCCCTCCTTGTTGGACTGGT
>JBBSJX010000432.1:0-3618 GCA_038256825.1 Chitinophagales bacterium | reverse complement strand
CCATCAAGGGTAGCAACCGATACCTGGTAACCAATGGGTGTGCTGCGGTTCCAGCTTCCATGTTCGGCAATAAAAATCTGGTTTTTATATTCGGGTGCAAAGGTAGATCCTGTATAAAAACGCATACCTAAGGGAGCAATATGGGGGCCAAGCGCTTTTGCCGGTGCGGTATAGTCAGCACAGCTTTTTCCCTCGCCAAATTCGGGATCTAATACATTGCCCTGGTGGCAAAAGGGAAAGCCAAAATGCATGCCTTTTTCGGGAGCATAATTCAGTTCGCAGAAAGGCACGTCGTCACCCATCATATCGCGGCCATTATCGGTAAACCACATTTTCTGCGTTTCGGGATGCCAGGCAAAGCCAACGCTGTTTCTTATTCCTTTGGCATAAATTTCAAAATCGCTTCCATCGGGGTTCATGCGGGTAATGGTAGCAAAAACGCTATCGCTTTCATTACACACATTACAGGGTGCGCCCACCGGTACATACAATTTTCCATCGGGGCCAAAGGCTATAAACTTCCAGCCATGGTGTGTTTTATCGGGCAGGCGATCCATTACAACCACAGGTTTTGGAGGTGATGCCAATTGACTTTCTATATTATCAAACCGAATGATACGGCTGATTTCGGCAACATACAAATTGCCGTCTTTAAAGGCTACGCCATTTGGAGTGTTCAATCCTGAAGCGATAGTGTACACTTTCTCAGCCTGTCCATCATTGTTTTTATCAACAACCGCATAAACTGAATTACCATCTTTGGTGCCTACAAACAAAGTTCCGTTAGCGCCCCAGCACATACTGCGTGCCTTGGGTACTTCGGCAAAAACCGAAATGGAATAACCTTGCGGCAGGATGATTTTACTCAGGTTGTATTTGGCAGCCAATTCTACTGAAGATGTTGAAGGAGTAGCTGCCCCTGTTTTGTTTTCGTTGTCTTTAGAATTACAACTAACCAAAAAGAGGGCAATAAAAAATGAAAAAGTAAATGGGTGACGGAGGATCTTACGCATCATAGAATTATTTGTAGAAAGTTACAAATAACCCGCCATTACAAAATGGTGCCAAAAGAAAAAGCCTTATAAAAAGGCTTAGTTAAGTAATGTAAAATATAACTATTATGCTTTCACGATCTTCTTTAAAGTATTAAAAGCCAGGTCGTCTTTTGGCTGATCTTCTTTTAAAACTGCTTTATTGGTGGCATTTACATCGCCATTTAAAGTGCGGGCAATTATTGTGGCGGGAACTGATTTGTTAAGAAAAGTATATGCAGCTCCGAATTTGTTTGTTGTAATAATGCCTAAAAGGTTGTCATCTGCATCAACCAGCATTACGCTGGTGTTTTTTGGAAAATCGCTCAACCATATATTCGTTTTGGAATTTTCAACAGTAATAGCAACCCGGCTAAGTGCCGTTTCGTTTTGACTAAAAGCTTGCTTGTTTACAAAAAGCATTATAAAAAATACAAGAACAAAAGAAGCCAGTTTATTTTTTATGCGGGAATTTTTCATTTTTTATTGTTATACCGCTTATAACGCAAGGGGCGTGCCAACCGAAAACGAAAGCCCGTTTTATAAAATCAATGAACGTTTTTATTAGTTTAAGTGCTTGCTGATTTTTATGTTGATTTCATAGCTAACCTTTTACCAAAACTGAATTGTATCAGGTTTTTTAATTTTAATTTTTGTTCAATTTTTTGAGTGAAAAAATTTAAAGATTCCGCTATAGAAAAATTTTAATGATTGATTATCTGTGTTATCTACGCTATTTCTTCACAAATTTCAATTAAAACACCATTGGTAGTTTTGGGATGTAAAAAGCAGATTTGCTTGTTGTCGGCACCTTTTTTTGGGGTTTCGTTAATAAAAACAAAGCCTTCTCCCTTTAATCTTTCAACCTCGTTTTGTATGTTTTTTACTGAAAAAGCAATGTGGTGAATGCCTTCACCTTTTTTTTCGAGGTACTTTGCTATTACTCCATCAGGGGTTAAACTTTCCAATAATTCGACTTTTGTTTCCCGATTTTGGAAAAATGCTGTCTTAACTTGTTCGCTTTCCACCACCTCGGTTTTGTAGCATAAAGTATTTAAAAGTTTTTCGAATAACGGTATCGAAATTTCTAAATTTTTAACGGCAATTCCTATATGTTCAACATTAATCATTATAAAAAATTTGAACAACGAAAGTAGGATTTTAACCCTATCGTAATTTTAATCCGTTAACATGCAATACGCTTTAATGTACTTTTGTAGCAACCTGTTTTAAAAGGAAAAATCTTTACCAAACATGCTTCATTTACCTGTTTATCTCGACAATAATGCCACCACTGCCTGCGACCCCAGGGTTGTGGAAGCTATGTTGCCCTATTTTACCCACAACTTTGGTAATCCGGCCAGCAGAAACCATCCTTATGGGTGGACGGCTGAAGAAGCAGTTGAATATGCAAGGGAACAGGTAGCCCGGTTAATAGGTGCCGATGCTAAAGAAATTGTATTTACCAGTGGCGCAACCGAGGCAGATAACCTGGCCATTAAAGGTGTTATAGAAATGTATGCTGCTAAGGGTAACCACATAATTACAGCCAATACGGAGCATAAGGCAGTATTGGATACTTGCAAACATTTGGAGAAAACGGGCACCGAAGTAACCTACCTGGAAGTAAACCATGATGGATTGATTGATGTAGCTGTTTTAAAGACAACCATTAAACCGCAAACGGTTTTAATAGCAATTATGTATGCTAATAACGAAACAGGTGTAATTCAGCCCATTCGCGAAATAGGGTTGATTGCAAAAAAACACGGGGTAATATTTTTTACAGATGCCGTGCAGGCTGTAGGCAAAATAAAAGTAAACGTACACCACGACGAAGTTGACCTGCTGGCTTTTACTGCACACAAAATGTATGGTCCAAAAGGGGTAGGAGCTTTGTACATCCGGCGCAAAAACCCAAGGGTTAAACTGGTGCCGCAAATTACCGGCGGCGGGCATGAGCGGGGTATGCGCAGCGGTACATTAAATGTTCCGGGTATTGTGGGATTTGGTGCAGCCTGCGAACTGGCAAGGCTTCAAATGGAAACCGATGCAGTGCGATTGCAACCCCTTCGCAATAAACTGGAAGCCGGTTTACTTAGCCTTAACGAAACCTTTGTGAATGGAACTACACAACACCGGTTACCCCATGTAACCAACATCTCCTTTAACCATGTTGAGAGCGAAGCCCTGCTTATGGGATTTAATAAAAATGTAGCAGTTAGTTCTGGTTCCGCGTGTACTTCTGCATCGCTGGAGCCCTCATATGTTTTAAAAGCCCTGGGCCTTACCGATGAGCAAGCCCACAGCGCGCTACGTTTTGGTTTGGGCAGGTTTACTACCGAAGAAGAGGTTGATTATGCCCTCGGCCAGGTAAAGTCGGCTGTTATCAAACTCCGCGAATCCAGTTTGTTGTGGGATCTTCATAATGAGCAAAATGCCAACGATACTGTTGGTACAAACAAAAATTTATAAATCATTATTAGGTTGTTTTGTTATAAGCTTTTAGCCCACTATTTAACATTGTTGTAGCCTGACCAACTGCTGGTGGTTCACTCAATTATACAATGCATCTAAAATGCTGATT
>JBBSJX010000431.1:0-3626 GCA_038256825.1 Chitinophagales bacterium | reverse complement strand
CTTCATCTGTTTCAAAAGGAGAAACCATGCTGGATACGGTAAACAACATTTTGAGCATGAAGGTGGATATGGTGGTTGTACGCCATAGCGCCAGTGGTGCCCCGCATTTTCTTGCCAAACATATACCCGCAGCCATAGTAAATGCCGGGGATGGTATTAATGAACATCCTACACAGGCATTATTAGATGCTTATTCCATTGAGGAAGCTACCGGTGGATTGGAAGGAAAAAAGGTCGCCATTATTGGCGATATTATGCATAGCCGCGTAGCGCTTAGCAACATTTACCTGCTTACAAAAATGGGTGCCGAAGTAACCGTGGCTGGCCCGCCCACACTCATTCCAAAATATATTAGCGAGGCGTTTAACATAAAGGTTTCGTACAACCTGAAAGAAACGTTGGAATGGTGCGATGTAGCCAACGTTTTGCGCATACAACTGGAGCGGCAAAGCCAACCTTTGTTTTCGTCGTTACGGGAGTATAACCTTGCTTATGGTATCAGCCGTAAATTATTAGACGGACTAAAAAAACAAATAGTAGTAATGCACCCGGGCCCTATAAACCGTGGGGTTGAACTGGACAGCGATGTTGCAGATGGCCACGAGAGCATTATTTTACACCAGGTTGAAAATGGTGTTGCCGTGCGTATGGCGGTTTTATATTTACTGGCCAACCGAGAGGGAATACAAACCGGTGATTAAATCAATTACAAACCGGCTGCTAGCTAATCATTTTACCTTTACTTCGCAACTTCAATTTATAAACCAACAGGCATGTCATCACGCATCTGTCTTTTTCCGGGAACCTTTGACCCGGTAACATTAGGCCACATAGATATCATTAACCGTTCGTTAGGGTTGTTTGATAAATTGATTATTGGCATTGGTAAAAATGTTAATAAAGTTCCCATGTTTCCCGATGAGCAACGATTGGAATGGCTGAAGGAGATATACAAAGATGAACCCCGCGTAGATGCATTGGTATACGAAGGCTTAACAGCGGATTGCTGTAAAAATATTGGTGCTTCTTTTATTTTGCGGGGCATAAGGTATGTAAGCGACTTTGAATATGAAAAGGCAATTGCTGATATGAACCGCAGCCTCGATCCTACAATCGAAACAATATTTCTGACTTGTTTACCTCAGTTTACTTCGGTAGCCTCCACCCTGGTGAGAGATGTTTTGCGAAACGGGGGAGATGTTTCTAAATTTTTACCAGAGGTGGTGCGGGCATCTTTAGTACATACAAACCCCGGAAAAGCTTTTAAGATGCACTATTAAGCTTATAACTTTTTTAACCTCACCTATCCTTACCAATGCCTGTTATCTGGTTTAATAAAAATTTTTCGCTCATCAATTTGGTTAACCTTGGAAAAGACACCATGGGCGCATACCTGGGTATGCAATTTAGCGAGGTGGGCAGCAACTTTTTAAAGGCAACCATGCCGGTTGATCATCGAACCAAACAGCCGTACGGGTTATTACATGGTGGGGCTTCAGTGGCCCTGGCCGAAACTTTGGGCAGCGTTGCTTCTGCTTTTGTGGTAGATGCTGCAAAGTTTATTTGTGTTGGTCTGGAGGTAAATGCCAACCACGTTCGCAGTGTAAAAAGTGGCTTGGTTACCGGCACAGCAACCCCCATTCACCTCGGTGCAAAAACCCATGTATGGGATATAAAGATTACCGACGAAAAAGGAAAGCTTTGTTGCATCAGCCGGCTTACTGTTGCCATTTTAGCAAGGCCCGCAAGTTTATAAAACGATCATTCCTTTTGAGTTCTCATTTTAAATTCTTTGTAACCGTGCATATATAGTAACAAGTTTTTGGACCCATCAGCAGTATTTCAATGGGTCTTTACTTGCGTCGCACTCTTGTACTTTTTGTTCATTGGGCAACAGGTTTATCCATTATTTTTTTCATACAAATCCCCGGCTTCTTAAATTCATATTACTTTTAGCTAAGCGCCTATTTAATTGCGGCCGTAATTTTAAAATATACACTTTAATGATCCAGCACACTTTTACTATCAATCCAAATGATGTTTTGTTGCCGGCAGCAAAAAAACTGGTAGCCGGTAAATTATCCTGCCTGTACGAAAATGGAAACCTGCGTTTAATATGTTTTGGAAAACGGGAAGTTATCAGGATGATTTATAGTGCTGTACGGAATGAAGAATGGGAAACTACAGCTATTGAAATTTCCAACGAAACAATTGAACAGTCAGACGATACTTTTAAAGTTTGTTACACGGCAGTTTATTCACTTGACTCAATTAAATACCGGGCAGTTTTTACTATTGAAGCAGGCAATAATGTTTTAAGTTTTAAAATGAGCGGCGAAGCGTTGGAGCGTTTCCAGGTAAACAGGATTGGATTGTGTGTACTGCATGCAGCTAAAGATTATGCAGGAAAAAGTATAAAAATTAAACATGATCAAAATTCCGGTGAAGAAAACAATGAGCTTGCTACTTATGTTGATGCTAATTTTCCCTTAGTAATTGCGCCGCACCAGCCATTTAAAATGGTACGGGCAATGCAGTGGCAACTTAATGAAAGCACCACGGTCCATTTAAATTTTGAAGGCGATGATTTTGAAACAGAAGACCAACGCAACTGGACCGATGCCTCTTTTAAAACATACTCCCGGCCCCTTTCCCTACCCTTTCCTTATTGGGTAGAAGCAGGTGAAAAAATGGAACAATTTGTTACCCTGGAATTAAAAGAAGACACGCGTAAAATTAAATTTCCGGAACTAGGTTATAGCAGGCCGGCCAAAGCACCTCATTTAACACCCCGCGAAATTGAACTGCTTAAAAACGTGCCTTTTAGTCATTACCGTGTTGAGTTAAAATTGTATGAAAATGACTGGCAGCGAATTTTAAAAGCAGCTTTGTCGGAAGCGGAATTATTGGGTACAAAGCTCGCCTTAATTGTTTTTTTTAGCGGGGCATTTACTGTAGAAGTAGAAGATTTAACGGCAGCATTAACTTCAAAGCAGGCATTACTTTACAATCTTTTGATTTTACAAAAAGAAGAAAAGGTAAGTTCAGTAAACCTGTTTGAGTATGTTTACATTGAACTAAAAAAACGTTTTCCATCAGTACCCGTTGGCTATGGCACCAATAGAAATTTTGTTGATTTAAACCGCAATCGCCCCGGTAATTTTATGTATGATTTTGTAAGCTATGGTTTGCATCCACAGGCACATGCAACGGATAGTCGTACAATACTGGAGAATATTGAAGCACAAAAATATACCATTGAAACAGCCCATAATTTTGCAGCAGGTAAGGCCATCTATGTTTCGCCTGTAACGCTTAATGAAAGGAAAGATGCACATGATCAGGATTACGCTGACCCCAGGCAACAAACCTGGTTTGCAGCAAGCTGGATGTTGCAATCTATAAACGCCCTCGCTGAAGCATCGGGTGTCGTATATTTTAAAACCGTTGGTATAAACGGTATAATTAAACGGGACGACAATACAGTGTCTGAAGTTTCGTTAAGCACCCCATTATACGAAGTTTTAAAAGCCATCAGGGAGTTTGGACCCGCGTGGGTTATTGTACAAGGTGCGATGGATGGCTTACAAAAAGAAGTTTTAGTGTTAGAAAATAGTAAGGGTGAG
>JBBSJX010000430.1:0-3630 GCA_038256825.1 Chitinophagales bacterium | reverse complement strand
GAGTTGTTTGTAAACGCCACCGATTTGCTTAATACCATGGTTATAAAAAGGGAAATACAGGGGCAAAACTTTTCGTACACCAGTAACGATTATTTAGAAAGTCAGGTAATTCGTGTAGGTTATAGTTATAAGTTTTAGTGGACAATGCTTGGTAAAATAAGGGAATTTTGGGACTGAACTTTATTGCTACTATTTAACATCGTTGTGTCACTCACTTGTACTTTTGGAGCAATTTTCAGCACATTAAAAGATTACATTTTTTTTTTAACCTAAGGAATTAATAGTGTACAAGATTGCGGATCCGCCGAAGGTCGGTCAGGCTGCAACAATGTATGGGCCAGCATTAATGCATCCGGTAACCAAAAAAAAATTATTGAACTGCAACGGTCCTCTATCTTAAAAGAATAATTAGAATAGTCCCCAAAATCATGATAGCCGAACCAATTATTTTTTTGCGGATATCCTGTTCTTTAAAAAATTTGTATCCCAGCAAAACGCTGATGATGATGGATAGCTGGAAAAGTGATAATGCATAACCAACTTTCATGTGATTAAAGGTATAATTAGTGGTAAGCTGCATTGTGCCTATGCAACTTATTAAAAGTAAATACTGCCATATTTGGGTTGTGCGTATTCTTTTTATTTCGTTGTGGAGCTTAACCCGGTAAACCAATAAAACTAATAAGCTGAAAAAAGCGCCAAACCAACACCAACTAACAAAAGCAATGATTGGTGACGAAGCCAGGATTACCTTTTTTACAAATACCGCTTCAATAGCCGTTAATACCATTGCCCATATTCTAAATTGTATCTCACTTTTTTTAAGCAGTGCAAACGAAAAACGTTCCGTGGTTGTATCTAACACAAAATAGCTGCCGTAAATTATTAAACCTACCCCCAGTAAACCCCACATGTTGGGTATTTCGCTGAGTAAAAAAGCACCTGCAATTATACCTATTACTATTTTAAAAGCATTAATGGGACCTAAAACTGAAAGCTCTCCTTTGTGCAAAGCTTTTACTAAAAAGCCGTTGCCTAAAGCGCCAACTATTCCTCCCAATATGGAGTATAACCAAAATGCTTCGGGTAGTAATTTCCAATGAACATTGAAGGCAACAAATAAACAAGCGATTGATAAAATAAGGTAACTGATAAAGTTTACCAATAATGGATGATTGCCTTTTGCAGTAAGTTGTTTTTGAAAAACATTGGCTAAGGGATTACTCAAAATTCTTAATAGAACAGCTATAACAACGAGTAAAGTTTCAATCAAAGCAATTGGTTGTATTTATGAATTATGATTTTCCCTTTTTCTTAGTAAATGTAATTTTAAAAGTTACATGAATGATTCAAAGGGTGCATTTCAATTTGTCTCTTTTTTGGGAGACGGGCATTAGTCCTTTTATGAAGCTTCTGTTGTGTCACTCTCTTGTACCGTATCTTTTCAAAGCGGCTTTTCTTATGCACTTTTCATTCAATCGTTTTAGCAATGCGACAATTTGAAATGGACCCGATGCAAACCCGTGTTTCTTAAATTACCATTATGTGCAAAGTGATTGTATGGAATGATTGGGGTTGAAGGGATCTTGTTTAAACCAAAATGCCACCTATATTTTAATTGCCTTCATATTATTGCAAAGATTATTTTTAGGGTATGTCAACACAAAAAGTAAGCTTTAAAAATAATGTCGGCCATCTACTTGATGCCCGGCTTGATTTACCAATCGACCAACATGCAAAGGCTTATGCCATAATTGCCCATTGCTTTACGTGCAATAAAACCTTAACAGCCATTCACCAGATTTCGGCTGCGTTAACCACCAATGGTTTTGGCGTGTTGCGTTTCGACTTTACCGGCCTGGGAGAAAGTGAAGGAACGTTTTCCGATTCTCATTTTTCGGGAAACGTGCAGGATCTTATTGCCGCCGCCGCCTTTCTTAAGCAGGATTACAAAGCTCCTGCCCTTTTAATTGGTCATTCGCTGGGAGGGGCTGCTGTTTTGTTTGCTGCCAACGCTATTGAATCGATTCAGGCGGTTGCAACCATTGCCGCGCCTTCTCACCCTACGCATGTACAGCACCTGGTAAAATCGGGCATTGATGAAATAAATGAAAAAGGTGAAGCCGTTGTTGAAATTGGCGGCAGGCCATTTACTATTACAAAACAATTTTTAAACGATTTGCAAAACCACGATATGGGCGTTACGGTTAAAAACCTGGATGCCGCGTTACTAATTTTGCATTCGCCACAGGATACCACGGTAAGCATTGATAATGCGGCTGAATTGTACCTGGCGGCAATCCATCCTAAAAGTTTTGTTTCGCTCGATGGTGCCGATCATTTATTAAGCAATAAGGAGGATAGCAAGTATGTTGGCGATGTTATCGCAACCTGGGCAAAAAGATATGTAAGCATGCCTGCCAATGTTGAACTAAAGCCTGTAAAAAAAGTGATGGTGCAAATAGGGCAATCGGGGTTTACCAGCCAGGTGCAGGCAGGCGATCATTATTTTTTAGCCGACGAACCTATTAAAGTAGGTGGTAATAACCTGGGCCCTACTCCCTACGATTTTTTACTTACAGCTTTAGGGTCCTGCACCGCAATGACTATAAGAATGTATGCCGACAGAAAAAAATGGTCTGTTGATGAAATTAATGTGCATTTAGAACACCGCCAGGAGCATGCATTGGATAGCCATCAATGCGAAGATCCCCATGCAAAAATTGATCATATAGACCGCTGGCTCGATGTGAAAGGTGCCTTGGATGAAACGCAATTGGCCAGGTTGCTGGAGATAGCCGATAAATGTCCCGTACATAAAACATTGCAAACAAAACTTCAAATTAATACCTCCTATTTAAACGGGTAGTATTTCAATTAGTATTTTTTGGAGCTTAGCCAATAATAAAAATGGGGCATTGTTGCAGCTTGACCGACCTTAGGCGGTTCGCACACTTGTGCTGTTGTTACTTTGCGCACCTTTTTTACCATGGTCTAAACAATACGTTTTTTTAATTATATCATTAAAATTCAAATAATTAATTAAAATTAAGCTATATCTTAAGACCCAAATTGTAAATCGCCAGCTCAGTAATATTACTTCATTACAAAAGTGGAGTGGCTCAAAAATATAGGGTTAACTATGAATAATTCATTTAATCCCGCAACCTGGGATCGCTTGTTAAAAAGGATTGCCGAAAAAAATGTAATTCCGATTATTGGTAACGAAATGTATAAGTTCCGGTTGGGGGGAAATGATGTTACCGTAGATCAATATTTGTTACAACAATTGCTCAAACAATTTGAGGTTGATGATCCAACTTTTACCAAATTATCGCAGGCCATAAACTTTTTGGTTATTGAACAAAAAGTAAATATTGGGGATGTAGTGGATACGTTGAAATTGATTATTGATAAAATGAATTTTGAATTTGAACTGATCGATGAATTGCTATCCATTTCCAAACTATATTTCTATACAAATACAACCGCCTATAGTGTTTTGCTTGATAAAAGGATTGAAGCCATCCGCAATAAAAAAAATCCTGATTCAAGCTATTTTTCAATCGCCAATAAGTTTGAAGACTGTAATATTGAAAAGCTGACCGCTCCCTTTATTTTTAATGTTTT
>JBBSJX010000429.1:0-3633 GCA_038256825.1 Chitinophagales bacterium | reverse complement strand
TTTTTTCAGGCAATAGCCGACCCAACAAGGCGGGCAATTATTACATTGATTGCATTGCAGGCAATGACACCGAATGCCCTTGCTGAAAATTTCAACACTACCTGGTAATCTGTTTCTAAACACCTTCGCATACTCACAGAATGCCAACTGGTAAAACAGGAGCAACAAGGCAGGGAAATTTACTATTCATTAGAAATTAAAAAAATAAAGGAGATAGATAATTGGTTAAATCAATTAAGAAAAATCTGGGAAACCAGATTTAATCAACTTGACAATGTATTATCAACCATTATAAAACAAAAAAAATGAAATCCAAGATTCACAGCCTGCCCCGCCAAAGCGGACAACACCAAAAAGCAAATAATAGCGAAGTGAGTAATAACAATTTGCTATTTGATTTTACTGTTGACAAAGCAACAAAAACGGTTTTCGTAAATAGAGAATTTGCAGCCGGTCTTTCGTTAGTGTGGGATGCTTTTACCAAACAAGAAATTCTTGACCAATGGTGGGCTCCTAAACCATGGATATCAAAAACAAAATTTATGAATTTTGAAGTAGGAGGACGAAGATTTTATGCTATGGTAAGCCCCGAAGGACAAGAGCATTGGTCAATTCAGAAATTTACTTCCATTAGTCCAACAACCAATTTTAAAATGTTGAATGCTTTTGCAGACAAAGATGAAAACCCTGAATTGCCGGGTTCTGATTGGGATTTGACTTTCAGCGAACAAAACGGAACAACAAAAGTTAGTATAACTATTAAAAATGAATCCCTTGCCCGCATGGAAAAGATGATTGAAATGGGCTTCCAGGGAGGATGTACTATGACATTGAACTACCTGGAAAATCTGTTGACAACATTGTCGCAACGACAGTAAAGAAAGATGGCTTTAAACAAAGGGTTCTTATGTGCAGGGGATGCCGAAATGAATTCGGCATGACGAACAGCCTTCAGCGTTCAGCGTTGAGCATTAAGCCTTCAGCATTCAGCCTTAAAACTAATCAACCAAAAATTCCATCCGAATAGTTATAGAGCCGGTTTTTGCTTTATCCCTTGTATTAAAGGTGCCACCGTAGCTATAATCTTCGTTGCTGTTTTTACCGGTTATCTGGAAAATGCCCATGGTTGCTTTCTTCAGGTTACCCAGGGAGCTACCACTGCTTTTAGCAATGCTTTGGGCCCGCTCCTTAGCGTCTTCGCTGGCTTTGGAAAGTAAATCAATTTTTATATCGGACAACTTAGAATAATAATACACGGGCGGTTGAGAATTAAACTCAATATTACTTTCAATCAGCTCGGTTACTTCTCTCGAAATTTTCTCCAGCTTATCTACATCGGTTGATTCTACTCTTACACGTTGAAATAAATTATAACCGGAAAATTCCTGGCCCAGGTTGTTGCCATTGCCATCATAGCGGTTGTTAAATTCTTTATTTATGTCGACTGCTGAAAAAACCATCCCTGTATCAGGAACTCCTTTTCGTTTTAAATATTGGCGTATTATATTTTCATCCTGTTTAAGCGATGCATAAGCGCTTTTTAAATCGAGTGATTTGCGGGAGTAAGATCCGTTCCATACAATAAGGTCGCTTACAAAATCTTTTTCGGCAAGGCCGGTAACCACAATGGTTTCGGTGGAGCGGGATTTATACTTGAAGGATGCTCCTGCAATCCAGAAGGAAATGATTAATGCAACACCCAGAACAATTGCAACCGGTAAAAATTTCATGTAATAAAGTTTAACTGATAGCAATAATAACAGAGATAAACGAGCCTGCAAAATCATTTATATAAATGGCTGTTTGCCCTTTTTAACAGGAGGGAATGAAGGGGATATTATACCTTTTTAACCACTATACGTGATGGTGAAAGGTGGGTAATAAATATGGATACCTTATTGTTTTCCTGTAAAGTTGTTTTCTCTTGTGGCGAGAGTGGGAGTTTTGCCTGAATGGTATTATTGAACAAATTTAAATACACTGCATGTGTGGAAACTTTTGTTACAGTGGCTTCAATGGCTGTTTGCTTATCAAAATGATGCAGCGCTTTTTTATATTCTGGAATATAATGGTGAGAGGATAACTCGGCCTTGAGTGCATTAGATTTGTCTATGTTTACGAAGCTAAAAGTGATGACTTCGTTTTCGGCTGTAATTGGCGGAGGAATTTCCCACGGCGATAATTGTAACGGAAAAAAAATATAGCTATCGCATTCTTTTACAAAATACTGGTCCTCAATTTTTTTAAGATAACCCGAAAACTTGTTTTCGATTACTGCCTTTTGCAATAATAATGAGATGGCTTCATTGTGGCGGTAAGTAACATTGTGTGCAATCATTTTATCCCCTCTGTCGGATAATCGTAGCTGAAAACTTACCTCGTCACCTAAGCGATAGTGCTGGGGTTTTTTGCTGCTGTCGGCCGCATCGGTTTTGCAACTAACCGTTTTTCGTTTATTGTTCATCAAATAATCGATAGTTGCAATATGCTTATCGTAGTTTATTAGCGAAATCTTTCCTTTATATAATGTTTCTGGTGTATCCATATAGTTTAACAAAAGTAGGGGATAAAAAAGTAGCAGATTGTTTGCACCAAAAACAGTAAAAAGTAAAAAGTAAAAATCATTTTATTATTAGGTACCCGGAATATCAACAAGGTTCCTTATCACACAACATTTCGAAAATTAAATAATAATGCAAGAAAATGCGCCTCTTAGTATCAAACTATGTAATTCTTTTATCCGTTAAAAAATTTCAAGCCCCTTTATAAAATTCTATTCAACTTATATAAATTTCACTTGTATTTTTTATCCGAAATTGCAAAACAAAGCATGCTTAATATGAAATATAGACTATTAATTATACTACTGTTTACCTGTTTATTTAGTTCGGCACAAACTAAAAAGCCATTAAACAATCACTGGCGTGTTGCATTGGAAAGAAATGATGGTAAAGAAATTATTTTTTTAATGAAACGGGCTTTTGAAAAAGGCAAAACAATATTGTACGTAGTTAATGCAGGTGAGAAAATTAAAATAACAGATGTAAAAACAGTTAAAGACTCCTTGTTTTTTACCATGCCTGCTTTTGAAGCAAGCTTTAGAGTAAAAATACATACCAATGGAGATATGAGGGGATCATTCATTAAAAACACTTCGGGTAGTACACAATATTGGCCGGTATATGGAAAAGCGAATAATACCATCCGTTTTTTACCACGACAAGGCAATGCAAAGCACCAGCTTTCGGGAAAGTGGAATGTAAGTATAACAAGGCCAAATGGTACATTGAGAAAGGCACTGGCTATGTTTAAACAAGAGGGCAATAGAATAACGGGTAGCTTTTTAACCCCCTCATCCGATTACCGTTTTCTTGATGGTATTGTTACAGGCGACTCATTAATACTTTCAAGCTTTGATGGGGATAACGCCCGCTTGTTTGAAGCAAAAATTAGGGATAACAATACAATTGTTAGTGGTGTGTTTTATAATGGCTTAACAGGTAAAGAAACATGGGTGGCAGAGAAAGACGAAGCGGTTGAATTACCTGTAATAAGTGATCCCACAAGACTGCGCGATGGCCAGTCTAAACTTGATTTTACTTTTAACGACCTCCAGGGAAACCCGGTATCGAT
>JBBSJX010000428.1:0-3644 GCA_038256825.1 Chitinophagales bacterium | reverse complement strand
ATTATCACCGTAACAGCATTTGAAAAACCGAAATTTGCATTTAAATTAATAAGAACATTATGTTAGAATTGATAAAACAACCCTGGTCGTGGTACGTGGCTGGAGCCATCATTGGCTTAATTGTTCCGGCACTGCTTTTATTAGGCAATAAACATTTTGGATTATCGGCTAACCTGCGCCATGCCTGCGCTGCCTGCTTTCCGGCTAACATCAGTTTTTTTAAATACGACTGGAAAAAGGAGATATGGAATTTCTTTTTTGTGGGTGGAATAATAGCAGGAGCCGTAATTGCGGCAACCTTGCTAAAAGATCCTGCACCGGTACAGGTGAACCCTGCACTAGCAGCGGAATTGACTGGTTATGGTATTACCGACTACAGTAATATGGTTCCCAATCAACTATTTTCTTTTGCTGAGTTGTTTACTTTAAGAGGGGTTGTAATGTTAATTGGCGGCGGGTTTTTGGTGGGTTTTGGTACCCGTTATGCCGGTGGTTGTACCAGCGGGCATGCCATTATGGGACTAAGCGATTTGCAGGTTCCATCGTTAATTGCCACCATTAGTTTTATGGCAGGCGGTTTTATTATGGCCAACCTGCTGTTACCTTTTATCATGAATTTATAATCCCAACTATTTAACTATTAGAGAATGGAACAAACAATAGATAAACAACTCAATAAAACTAATAAATCAAAAACGGTTGAAGACTTTGATTTCGAGGTGCGAACATTGGATACGATGTGCGTAAACGAATCGAAAAAGCAACACCCATGGTGGTACAATTTTAAGTACTCAGTAGTTGGCCTCATTTTCGGAATTGTGTTTGTAAAAGCTGAAGTGATTTCGTGGTTTCGCATACAAGAAATGTTTCGTCTGCAAAGCTTTCACATGTATGGGGTTATCGGAACTGCTGTAGTGGTGGGAATGATTTCGGTTGCACTGATCAAGAAGCTCAAAATAAAAACAATTTATGGAGAACCCATTGAATTCCATCCCAAAAAATTTAATAAAGGCCAAATTTTCGGCGGTCTCATCTTTGGTTTAGGCTGGGCATTAACCGGTGCTTGTCCCGGACCGCTATTTGCACAGGTGGGCACAGGCGCTTTGGTGGTATTGGTTGTTATACTCAGCGCCATTGGTGGCACCTGGACTTATGGATATTTTCGCGACAAATTGCCTCACTAATACTAGCTTTTACTGATAAGAGTACAGGCCGTTTTTACAAGCCTGTACTTTTTTTTATGGTATCATCAATGCCCTAAAAAAATCATCAGGTTATTTTTTTGGGGACGTGCATTAGTAAACAATTTCAACATCGTTGTGTCACTCACTTGTACAGCAAAACCTGTAGCATCTTATTTACAACGCCGATGTAAAATATCACCTTGAATAATTTAAATTAATGGCTAAAATAAAAATAGGCAACTGGCTTAAAAATAACTGGGTAACCTTCATATTGATGGGTTTTTTAGCTTTAATTATTTTTGTACCCAGCACCAAAGCATGGATTTTAGAAAAAGTTATTTCAACGGGTATTTTTAATGCAAAAATTAAAAAGGAAGATTTAAAAAATAATCCACAATCGATCCCACCCTTTTCATATACAAGTTTAACTGGAGAAATATCTTCAACAGAAGATCTTAAAGGGAAAATCATTTTTATAAATTTCTGGGCTTCCTGGTGTCCTCCTTGTCGTGCCGAAATGCCATCACTTACCTATTTGTATGAGCAATTAAAAGATGATGAACGTTTTGTGTTTTTGTTTATAACTGAAGATGAAGATGTATCGAAAGCTACAGACTACCTGAATAAAAATAATTACAATATACCTGTGTTTAAATTATCCGGCAATATCTCACCCGGATTATATAGAGGAACTTTACCAACTACCATTGTATTAAATAAACAGGGTCGGATGGTGTATAAGCATGAAGGAATTGCAGGCTACAATTCACCTGCATTTCTACAACAGTTAAAGGCACTTTTATAACAGAATTGCGTAGGTTAAAAAAAATGAAAATAGGTTTAAAAACAAAATATAAAAGCATGGTGATGTTCCTACTTTTGGTAAAAATTTCTAATCTATGAGAAAGTTTATTCCTCTTTTGATCCCTATACTTTTAGTAAATGTTGCATATACTCAATCGTATAAATTTGATCCTCCCTGGAACCCGCCCTTACCCGCAGGTGTAAGCTTTACGGTTAAAGGAGTTGATAACTTACCTGATATTTATGGAGATATTAATGATCCTCAACTGGTCATTTTTATGGGTGGCAACCAGTTTATGGTATTGGATGAACTGATCCCTGCATTTAAAAAAAAGCATCCCGAATATGAACGAATTTTGGTGGAAACTTTCCCGCCGGGTTTACTAATGCAACAAATAAAAACCGGTTCGTTGTTAATTGGTAATATGCGGATAACCGTTAAAGCGGACATATATACCACTGCTAAAAATAAAATAATGGAGTTCGACGATATGTTTGAAAGAACAACTCCATTTGCCGCAACAAAACTTGCATTAATGGTTCACAAGGGCAATCCAAAACAGGTTAAGGGCTTGAGCGATTTATTAGATGACAAGATAAGAATAAGCATGCCCAATAAAAAAATTGAAGGAATAGGGAAAAATATTGAAGATGCATATTTGAAAGCCGGTGGCGAAAAAATGCATAAAAAAATAATGGAAACCAAAGTAAAAAACGGCACTACATACCTTACACAAATTCACCACAGGCAATCGCCCATGCGCATTTTGTACAAACAATCGGATGTTGCGCCTGTTTGGGAAACTGAAATAATTTACCAGAAAAGCGTGGGAAACCCAGTTGAACAAATAGATATACCAATTAAATACAACACCCATTCAGTATCTGCAGCAGGGTTACTAAAAGAAGCTGCACATAAACAAGCAGCAAAACATTTTATGGACTTCTTAGAAAGTGAACAGTCTAAAAATATTTTTAAGAAGTTTGGATTTTTAGATGCTCAATAGGTATTTACGATAAAAGATGTCAGGTAAAATCTTCGTAGCGGGCACGAACAAAATTAAATATTCCATAGCATATAAGCCCAAGCCCAACTGCCCCTAACAAATAGGAACCATAAGAAGCCTCTTCTAGCCAACCAAAAGCTTTTGAAGTATCGCCTGCCTGGGATGCGTTGGAATTAATAGCCGCCTTTACAAAAAGCCAGGAGATGACAAGCCAGACGATACCCCGGGCCAGGTAACCTATTTTACCCGAACTTAATAATAGCTCCTTATGCGAATGACCTCCTGCGGTATCAACATGATTGCGGTATTTTTTTGATATTGCATAGTACAACTGGTAAATGCCCACCCCTGCGATAATTGCGGCTGCAATGCCCACAAGCCATTGACCATATGGTTGGCTCAATAGCTCGGAAACCATGCTTTGCTTACTACTTTTACCGGAGGATGATTTTGAGAAAAAAACGACTTTCATGGCCGCAATACCCAGCGAGGTATAAACCAACCCACTGAGCAGAAAACGCGCCCTTGCTACCAATCCTTTTGCTTTGGTGACCTTGTTTTCGGTATCGGCAAAAGTTTGAATGATACGCCATATACTGTAGCTAAAAAGCCCCAACGCAATAATGGTCAGAATAATTTTTCCTCCTAT
>JBBSJX010000427.1:0-3649 GCA_038256825.1 Chitinophagales bacterium | reverse complement strand
TGTTAATAATCCCTTTTATGTGGTTGCTCAAATGGTGGGGGTCATAAAAATATAATTATAAAAAATTATGGGCCAATCATTCAATAACTATCTGGCAGTTGTTGCGTCGCACTCTTGTACTTTTTAACTTTATTCAGCACATCCACATAAACCATCTAACCTAATAAAGCTATAAATACGCTCATTTTATAAGCGGGTCTGTAATCTCTCCACCATTTCAGTTTTCCAGCTAATAAAATTTCCGTTTAATATTTGTGTACGGGCTTCGGTTACCAGCCATAAATAAAATGATAAGTTATGTATGCTGGCCAGTTGCAATGCCAATATTTCGTTGGCAACAAACAAATGCCGCAGGTAAGCTTTTGAATAATAATTGCTCATTTCATTAGGGATTCCATCGTCAAGCGGAGTGAAATCCTTCGACCATTTTTTATTCCTGATATTAATAACCCCTTTGGATGTAAACAACATTCCATTGCGCCCATTTCGGGTAGGCATTACACAATCAAACATATCAATACCCAGGTCTATACATTCTAAAATATTCCAGGGGGTGCCAACACCCATTAAATAGCGGGGTTTATTTTGGGGTAACGCTTCGCAGCAAAGTGCGGTAAATTCATACATCATCTCCATTGGCTCGCCTACACTCAAACCACCAATAGCATTACCCGCTGCATTTTTTGATGCAATATATTGGCACGATTCCGTGCGCAGGTCTTTATATGTTCCGCCCTGCACAATCGGAAACAGGTTTTGAGTGTAGCCGTATTTATCGGGGGTATTGTTAAACTGGGTAAAGCACCGGTCAAGCCAGCGATGGGTTAATTCCATGCTGTTTTTGGCGTAGGTATAATCGCTTGGGTAAGGCGGGCATTCGTCAAAAGCCATCATAATATCGGCACCTATGGTTCGTTCAATATCCATAACCACTTCGGGTGTAAACAAATGTTTACTTCCATCAATATGCGATTGAAACATTACACCTTTCTCAGTAATCTTTCTACTTGCTGCTAATGAAAACACCTGGTATCCGCCACTATCGGTTAAAATGGGTTTTTGCCATCCAATAAACTGGTGTAAGCCGCCTGCTGCTTCCAAAACTTCCAGGCCTGGTCGCAGGTATAAATGGTATGTATTCCCCAATATAATCTGGGCTTTTACATCGTTGTATAATTGTTGTTGGGTAACAGCCTTAACGCTTCCTACCGTTCCCACGGGCATAAAAATAGGTGTGTTTATTTCGCCATGATCGGTAGTCATGGTGCCTGCCCGTGCTTTTGAGTTGTTGCTGGTTGCATGTAATGTAAACTGTAATTCGGCCATAGGGCGGCAAAAGTAAGCGGTTTTATGTATGAGTGTTTTATGAAAGTGAGGGATATTAAATTAGTTATAATAAAATGTGTTTGAGAAAATGTTTTGGTTTTTAGTGGTTTATTTATCAAAATCCTTCAAATTATTTTTTAAATTTTCCACATAAATAATGCTGTAATGCTACGAACCTCGCTAAACATTACTTTTGCGCCATAATGATAATGATGTATTGGCGGGAAGCTATTTTTGTGGGGTTATGTTCAGTTATTGGAATCCAGGTTTTTTATTACTTATGGTTTTTTCAGCGGCTTGCATTTTTTAAGCCCAAAACAAAAAATCACAACGAGCAACGGCCGGTATCGGTTATAATTTGTGCCAGGGACGAAGCCGATAATATTGTAAAAAATTTGCCGGGCGTGTTGGTACAACAATATCAAACTACCCACGAAGTAATTTTAGTAAACGATAATTCACTGGACGATACCAAATACCTGATTGATGAATTAAAGCGGACGTTTAAAAACCTTAACCCAATACAACTCACCCAGGAAGCCAAAATGATCACGGGCAAAAAGTTTCCGTTAAGCATGGGTATAAAAACGGCTAAATACGAAACCCTTTTATTAACTGATGCTGATTGTGTTCCTGCCAGTGAAAACTGGATGCATCTTATGCAGGATGGCTACTACGACCAAACTGAAATTGTTTTGGGTTATGGCGCTTATCATAAAAGAGAAGGCTTACTGAATAAACTCATCCGCTTCGAAACGTTTCACTCGGCCCTGCAATATTTAAGTTATGCTTTAGCCGGTAAACCTTATATGGGCGTGGGGCGCAACCTTAGTTACAAACGCGATGTGTTTTTTAGGAACAAAGGATTTTCGGCAATAAACCAGATACCCGGCGGCGATGACGACCTTTTTATTAATAAAGTGGCCAATAAGAGAAACACTTCCATAGTTATAGACCACGAGGCGCATACCTTAAGTGAGCCCAAGCAAAAATGGGAGGATTGGTGGACGCAAAAAAATCGTCACTTTTCAACTGCGAAATATTATAAACCTACCCACAAGTTTTTACTGGGATTGTACAGTGCTACCCAGTTTTTAGTTTATCCCCTGGCTATTTTAGCAGCAATTTTATTTAGTTGGTGGATGGCCTTGGCTGTTTTTGGGGTGCGGTTTTTATTACAAGGTTTTATTTTTTACAAAACCATGAACCGGCTTAATGAGAAGGATTTATGGCCTTTATTTCCTTTGTTTGACATATGGATGTGCTTTTATTATGTCCTCTTTTTTCCGGCATTATTTAAAAAAGCTAAGCTAAACTGGAATTAATTTATGAGTTGTAAAGCAACTATTATTTCTTAAAACCATACACCGCGTCATGGAGAAAGTACTACATTATTTTAGCGATTTTACCGAAAAGCAAATAAGTCAGTTTGCAGCCCTTAAGCATTTATACGAAGACTGGAACAATAAAATAAATGTGATTTCGCGTAAGGATATTGAAAGCCTGTACCTTAAACATGTACTGCATTCGCTGGCCATTGCTGCAGTGGTGGATTTTAAGCCGGGAACCCAAATAATCGACATTGGAACAGGTGGTGGATTTCCCGGCGTTCCGTTGGCTATATTTTTTGCGGAAGTAGAATTTTTACTCGTTGATAGTATTGGTAAAAAATTAAAAGTTATTGAAGCCGTTGCTGCCGAAATTGGCCTGCCCAATGTTACCACTCAACATACCCGTGTTGAGGATATTAAAAACAGGCAATTTGATTTTGCTGTAAGCCGGGCCGTAGCTCCAATAAAAGATTTATGGTTCTGGAGCGAAAGATTGATTAAGAAAACAGGAAAAAATGAATTGCTGAATGGGTTAATTTGTTTAAAAGGCGGCGACCTTGCGCAGGAAATTTCGGAGAGTGGCTTAAAGCCACGAATGGTAGATATTTATAGCTTATTTGCTGAACCTTTTTTTGAAGAAAAGTATTTATTGCATGTTGTTAATTAAGTAGAAGAATTTTTTGGTTTCCTGCTAAAGTGCCTTACTCAGCATCGTTGTGTCACTCACTTGTACTACAAGTCAAATAGCAACTTTTTATAAACCCATCAATTCATCTTTATCTTTTTTTGCAGATCGTATCATTTCGGCATAATTCAAATGCCTTGCTAATGCGTTAACCGCCTGTGCAATCCTTTTAGTTTTAGTCTCCTCAGTTTTAGCGCTTTCTATCCATTTGCTAAAATAATTTTGGTGCGATGGAGGCATGGTATTAAAATGCCTGAGTGCCTCTGGTTCATCAGCAAGGCATTCCAAAAACTCCGGCAACAGGGCT
>JBBSJX010000426.1:0-3656 GCA_038256825.1 Chitinophagales bacterium | reverse complement strand
TTCATATAAAAATTTAATGGATTGCCTCACTAATTGCTAAAAATATGCCTAAATGATTAATTGACGTAGCTATTTAGTTTAATTTGATGGGAAGGAATTGGTTGCATTTAGTTTATAAATCTGGTTTTGAAGCTCCCTGCTGCACTAATTTCAGGATATCCGGACAGGCACATCTTAGGGTGGTTTTATAAAATCCTTCAAATAAAGTAGCTTTAGCGCATGGGAAATAAACGTGTTATACTAGTAATTATGGATGGCTGGGGACTGGGAATTAAAAAATCGGCTGATGCGATTCAAAATGCCAACGTTCCATTTGTATCCTCTTTATATAATAAATACCCGCATTCAACCCTGGTTACCTGCGGCGAAGCGGTGGGCTTGCCCAATGGTCAGATGGGCAATAGTGAAGTTGGTCACCTGAACCTGGGAGCAGGAAGGGTAGTTTACCAGGAGCTGCAACGCATAAATGTTGCCGTACGTGATGGGGAGTTTTTTAACAACCCGGTGGTTTTAGAAAGTATTCGCTATGCCAAAGAAAACAATAAACCTTTACACCTGATGGGCCTGGTAAGCGATGGGGGCGTGCATAGTCATATAACCCACCTGAAAGCCTTTACTACTTTATGTGCTAACCAGGGATTAACAGAAGTTTATATTCATGCTTTTACCGATGGCAGGGACACCGATCCAAAAAGCGGCCTGGACTATATTACCAATTTGCAGCAACACCTGAACCAAACATCCGGTAAAATTGCAACGGTAAGCGGCCGTTATTATGCCATGGATAGGGATAAACGCTGGGAGCGGGTTAAACTGGCTTACGATGCAATGGTAAAAGGTAATGGTGCAAAAGCTACCGATGCTTTAGCGGCAATAGAACAATCGTACGCCAATGGAGAAACAGATGAATTTATTAAGCCAACCGTAATCATTAACGAAGGGCAACAACCATTGGCTACTATAAATAATGGCGATGCACTTATCTGTTTTAATTTTAGAACCGACCGCTGCCGCGAAATTTCGGAAGTTTTGACTCAAGTTGACCTGCCGGAGTATGATATGCATAAGCTGGAAGTAAATTATACTACCATGACGGAGTATGATGCCAGCTTTAAAAATGTAAAGGTGATTTTTGAAACAGATAACCTGGTAAATACGCTGGGCGAAGTTTTGACTGCACATGGTAAAAAACAAATAAGGATTGCCGAAACGGAAAAATACCCGCACGTTTCTTTCTTTTTTAGTGGAGGCCGCGAAATTCCGTTTGAAGGCGAAAGCAGGATCATGATTCCTTCGCCTAAAGTGGCCACTTACGATTTACAGCCTGAAATGAGCGCACAGGGGATTGTTGATGCTATTATTCCTGAACTTGAAAAAGAAAACCCGGATTTTGTTTGCCTCAATTTTGCCAATGCCGATATGGTGGGCCATACCGGTTTTTTTTATGCCGTAGTAAAAGCGGTTGAAACCGTTGACCGCTGTGTTGAAAAAGTGGTTACCGCCGGCTTACAACATGGATACACTATTTTCTTAACTGCCGATCATGGCAATGCGGATTATATGATAAATGAAGATGGCTCGCCTAATACAGCTCACTCGTTAAACCCCGTACCATTTTTTATAATTGATAACGAATTTAAAGGTGCAGTAAAGCCGGGAAAACTGGGCGACCTTGCTCCAACAATATTAACCATGATGGGCATACCCGTTCCGGAAGAAATGAAAGGAGATATCCTCATAGCATACTAAATAATAAAAAGTATGGTAAAAAATATATTGATTGTTTTATTGTTACTCAATTTTTCAGGCAGAAGAAAAACAAGTCGGACCAACCGGTTCCCAACGATATCCATACAATGGTTGCCGTTCCTGCTAAGGTTGGCCAGGTATTGAAAGTGGCCTGCAACGATTGCCATACCAACAACACCCATTATCCATGGTATGCCGAAATTTAGCCGGTAACCTGGTTTTTTAACGACCATATTAAAGTTGGTAAACGGCACTTGAACTTTAATGAGTTTAAAGTTTACCGCCCCAGGAGACAATACGAAAAAATGGAAGAATTACTGAATTGGTGAAGGAGGAAGAAATGCCCTTGTGGTCTTATTCCCTTATTACCGCGGTGCTAATCTGGATGCAAAG
Source organism: Chitinophagales bacterium (assembly GCA_038256825.1). Classification (GTDB taxonomy): domain Bacteria; phylum Bacteroidota; class Bacteroidia; order Chitinophagales; family Chitinophagaceae; genus Segetibacter. Next base: position 1,514 of record JBBSJX010000426.1, on the reverse strand, counting down.
CAAAAAAATTCATTGATTAACTGGGCTGAAGATTTACGCGACAAAATGCGTAAAACCTATCCCGCCGATAGTTTAATAAAACTCAAAAGGCCAACCCGTTAAAAAAGGAGCATTATATTAAATGGAGGATTAGCATAATGTTAATCCTCCATTTTTATTGAGTTTATTTTTTTAGGAGCCAGGCAATCGAACTTTTATCAGCATCGTTGCGTCGCACACTTGTACTGCAAAACATTTGGCGGCTGTTATTTTTTTATAGTACAATTACTTGCAAATGTACAAGTGTGCGACGCAACGGCTGCCCAATAGAGAATCAAAAGCCTGGTCCATAAAAAAAATTTGGCCAGCAATATTGAACCTTTAACAACTTTTGATTTTATAGGAACACTGGCTAGCGTTATCTTTGCCGCCTTATATTTTTTCTTGCTAAAACAATAGGATCAGGAGTTTGTAGTAAAGCATGAATTTGCATCATTTATCAGATAAGTTTCAAAATAACCCCCGTCTTTTTCAATTGGCGGACAGGCTTACTTTGTCCCGCCCTCAACGAATTCATTTAAAAAACCTGCAGGGGAGCAGTAGCCAGTTTGTTGTATCATCGGTTTTTAACCACCCGGCAACCTCGGGTTTAAACCACCTGGTAATTTTAAACGATGCGGAAGAAGCGGCCTATTTTCACAATACGCTGGAGAGCCTCACCCATGCTTTGGATCTTTTTTACTTTCCCTCTTCGTTTAAAACCCGCAAAAATTTTAAACTGCTCAACAGCAGCCATGTAATGTTGCGGTCCGAAGCTTTGCTGAAACTTTCGGCAGGTGGAAACAAAAAAATTGTAATTACCTATCCGGAAGCCCTTTTTGAAAAAGTAGTGCTTCCTAAAACGCTTTCGGGCAATATCATCCAGATTAAAACAAACGATACTTTAAACCTAAATGGTTTACTTGAACTGTTTGTTATGTATGGTTTTGAACGTACCGATTTTGTTTACGAACCGGGGCAGTTTGCCTTAAGAGGTGGAATACTGGATATATATTCGTTTGGAAACGAAAAACCTTACAGGGTGGAGCTTTTTGGAAATGATGTGGATAGTATAAGGATTTTTGATCCTGAAACCCAATTGAGTGAACGAAAGCTTACCCATGTAAGCATTATCCCTAATGTTGACACCCAGTTTAGCACAGGTGATAAAGTATCGTTACTGGAATTTTTACCTGAAAATACCATTGTGTGGATGGATGACTGGCAGTTTGCCAGAGAGCGGATTGAAATACAGGAAGATGATCTGGAGCTGTTTTTAAATAATTTACAGCAGGAAGGAAATAAAAAGCAGGAAGAAGAAGATGAGGATACTAAAGTAGTAAAGGAAGTTGTTGCTGCAGATTTTATAAAAGGAACTGTTTTAGAAGATCAACTGGCCAGCCGTCATATTGTGTCGTTTGGCCGCCACGCAGCCACAGCTATAAAAGGTGGGGATGAACATTTAGAAATTGTTTTTAATACAAAAGAACAACCTT
>JBBSJX010000425.1:0-3660 GCA_038256825.1 Chitinophagales bacterium | reverse complement strand
CCCGAAGAAGCCAAAAAAGTGGAAAGCACATTGCGCAGCGTAGGTTTGGGTGGCGTGGTTGATAAAGCTGTTTTATCGTTAAATCGTGCAGCAGAGGATGCTGCAAAAGGTGCCGGTTCTATTTTTATTAATGCCGTAAAGCAAATGACGGTTACTGATGCTGTAAATATTTTACGCGGTGGCGATTTTGCCGCAACCAATTACTTTAAAGCAAAAACAACGGCTGCATTAACGCAATCATTCAGACCGGTAATTCAGCAATCGCTCAAAAATGTAGATGCTACAAAATACTGGAATGATGTGTTTAGCGTTTACAATCAGTTTTCGACTAACAAAGTGGAAACGGACCTTACCGCTTATGTTACCCAAAAAGCAATGGATGGAATATTTTACCAGATTGGCCTGGAAGAACAGAAAATTCGTAAAGACCCTATAGCACGTACTACCGACATTTTGAAAAAGGTTTTTGGAAGTAAACTGGCGCAGGGCGAATAAGCTCCTTAAATATTAAATAGGTTTAAATTAGCAAAGGCATTAGTATTCAATTACGGTGCCTTTTGCTTTACCCTTAGTTATGGTTATAACAAATAGTTTATTGTAAACATTATCTTCCCAGGCAGTATACCTATCGGTATTGAGTAATAAATTAGCTAAGGCTGGTGTTGTATTAGAATGGCCTGCTACAACTATTGTTTTTCCTTTTTGAATTTTAAGCAATTCTGCCAATTCATCTAATTGCCCAGGTTTAAAATCTTTTATGGTTAAGCCGGTTGCCTTTGCCCAGGATGCCAGCGTTTCCCTTGTACGCACGTAAGGAGTTGCATACATTTCATCAGGTATGGCATTTGGAAATAATTTTACCAGGCGTTGTGCTCTAAACTTGCCCATCTCTGTAAGGCCGGGATCAACACCATCCGCTGTATCTTTTTCGGCATGGCGCAATAGAATGATGGTGGTGGTATTGCTTTCTTTTTGTGCGTGGCATGAAACTGCCACAATGATGAGTGCAAATAGTATAAATAAAGTTTTAAAGGCTTTGGTCATGGGGGATTAAAAAGTAAAAATTAAAAATTAGAAAGTAAAAAATAGAAATGTCCTTTTTTAAAAATGGAAATATCTCGTTGATTCTTTTTTAACAAATGTTGCAGTGTGCGACGCAACGATGATGCTATGAAAAACAATTGCTAGTCACCAAAAAATTTTAAACCAGGCACATAACTTTTTCGTTAAGAGGTTTAAAGATCTGCCAGTTTATTATTGCTATAATTTTTGTCAATAGCAACTTCCGGCAACTCAAGAGGTCCTAACCTTCGGTTGAAGAAATTGGCCCCGGCATATCCTATTAAACTACCCAATAATGCGCCGCCAATAACATCAAAAGGGTAGTGCACTCCTACATAAACCTGGGCATAACATATGCTGGCTGCCCAAAAATAAACCAGGTATTTATAATTTTTAAGGTATTTGCCCAGCGTGTAAACAATAAAGACCGCCATCCCAAAATGGTTGGCTGCGTGCGAGGAAGTAAAACTGCCGCTGGAAGGACAACGGTTTAGCAGCAAACGAACGTACTGGCTAAACCCGGGATCGCTGCAAGGGCGCACACGCCCAAAAAAATCTTTAAGAAAAGCACTGCTAACCTGGTCGCAAACCACTACGGTTAAAACAAAAAACAACATCCAGCCCCAGGCTTGTTTTCCAAAATTTATTAGGGTAAAAAGTAATAAAAATAAATATAACGGGTACCACGTTTGGGCTTCACGCCAAATGGGAAATACCTGATCGAATAAAGAGGTTGTAAAATATTTGTTTATATACAAAAAGAGAACCTGGTCAATATGATTGAACCAGCTTATGAATTTTTCCCAAATAGATACCATTGCTATAATAAAAATTAACATTTTCTGGCTTTTAAACTGCTACAACAACCCACTATTAAAGCGTTAACTTTGCGGCCGTTATGCAAAAAATAAAAGTACCAAGGTATATTCAATGGATCGTTCTCACAGGAATTATTTTTTTAGTTATCATGACATTGCTTCGGTTGGCTTTGGTGATCATTTTTGGCAGCGGGGTTTCTTATCCATCATTAGTTCCTCCTTTTGTTTTAGGATTTAGATATGATTTACGGATGGTAAGCATCGTTTCATTCATTATTTTTCTGATTGGTACAATAAAATTTTTAAATCCACTTTTAACAAAAACGGGAAGAGCTATTTCGTTTTGGCTATATGGAATATTTAGTGCGCTTTTTTGCTTTTTGTATGCCGTCGACTTTTTTCATTATGCCTACCTGTCTCAAAGGTTAAATGGTAGTATACTTAATTATGCTGAAGATGCTAAGATTTCAACTACAATGATCTGGCAGAGTTACCCGATTATTAAGTTCCTTTTTTCGATGATTATTGGGGTGCTATTGTTATTGGCTTTAGTACGTGTTACTTATAATTATATATTGTCGAAACCTATTAAAAGCGTAAAGGCCAGTAGAATTATTTGGGGAATAGCATTTTTTTTGGTGTTGGGGCTAGGCATTTTTGGCAGGGTAGGGCAATACCCTTTACGTTGGAGCGATGCCTTTACTATGAATAGTGATTTTAAATCGCAGGTTTCACTTAATCCCTTTCAATCTTTTTTCAGTTCGCTAAGTTTTAGAAGTTCCACTTTTGAAATTGATAAAGTAAGGGCTCATTATAACTGGATGGCAAACGAGCTGGGTGTGGATCATCCGGATAGTAGCACATTGAATTTTACCAGGGTAATTAAACCTTCGGATACGCCATATGTAAAGGGAAAGCCAAATGTGGTTGTAGTAATTTGCGAATCGTTTAGTGCCTATAAAAGCAGCATGGTGGGTAACCCGTTAAATACTACCCCGTTTTTTAACCAGATGGCAAAAGATGGTATTTATTTTGAAAACTGCTTTTCACCCGCCTATGGAACGGCAAGAGGAATTTGGGCAATCGTTACCGGTATCCCTGATGTGCAGTTATATAAAACAGCTAGTCGAAATCCCACGGCTGTAAACCAGCACACTATTTTAAACGATTTTGAAGGATATGAAAAACATTATTTTTTAGGGGGCAGTTTAAGTTGGGCAAACATCAGGGGATTGCTTACCAATAATATTCATGATGTGGTTTTGCACGAAGAAGGCGACTACAAGGCGGCTAAAATTGACGTTTGGGGAATAAGTGATAAAAACCTTTTTTTAGAAGCTAACAAAGTTTTGGCTACACAGGATAAGCCTTTTATTGCTGTTATTCAAACATCGGATAACCACAGGCCTTATACTATTCCTGAAGAAGACCTGAAAGAATTTGAAAGAAAAAATGTTCCGCTGGAAACATTGAAAAAATATGGATTTACCAGCTTAGATGAATACAATGCCTTCAGGTATACTGACTTTAGTTTTCAGAAGTTTATAGCCGCCGCAAAAAAGGAAAAATATTTTGACAATACCATTTTTGTTTTTGTAGGCGATCATGGAATAGTGGGCGATGCGGGGGAAATGTTTCCAAAAGTGTTTACTACACAAAGCTTAACAAGTGAGCATGTGCCCTTGCTTTTTTATGCACCTTCACTTTTATTGCCTGCACGGATTAATTTTCCTGCTTCGCAGTTAGATGTATTGCCAACCGTTGCAGGTTTGTGTAATAT
>JBBSJX010000424.1:0-3664 GCA_038256825.1 Chitinophagales bacterium | reverse complement strand
CTGCCTAAGGGCGGCTGTTGGCAGCTACGCTGCCAACAGCCGAGTTGTATAGAAGTGCGACGCAACGATGCTAAATTATAGCACTAAGGCTGGCTACCAAAAAAAATGTATAACACCTACCCACTATAAAAATACTTTACAATTAAAATGTAGGCTGTGCCGATCTGAATTGCGCCAGGGTTGGGTCCAAACGAATGGCTTGCTCACAATAAGCAACCCCTTTATTTTTATCACCCATTTTCTGGTAGGCAACACCGGTCATAAACAATGCCCTGGTATGCGATGGATCGTTTTCAAAAATTTTGAGATAAGTATTTGCAGCCGCTTCAAACTTTTCAGTTTTAAAATAAGCCTGCGCCACCTGAAACAAAATTTCGGGATTGCCGGGTTTGTTTTCCAATACGGTATTTAAAACTTTTACACCTCTTTCAACATCGAAACTTAAAAGTGCAAGCCCAAGGTTTTCTGAATAATTTAAATCGGTTTTAAAACCTTTTTCGGCAGCCAGCTCAAAATATTTAACAGCTTCCTTCTGGTTACCTAAAGTATAATGCAACAATCCTAATTCATAAATAAGTTGTTTATTATTGGGATTAAGTTGAAGCGTTTTATTATAAACTGCAACCGCTTGTTTGTAATCGCTAAGTTCAATTAATACTTTGCCTAGTAAAGTTACTGCTGTAATATTTGTAGGCTCCGCCAATAATGTTTCGTTTAAATATTGTTTTGCCAGGCCGTAATTCTCAAGTTCGTAATACGATTTTGCAAGCATGTATGCAGTTTCGCCGTCTTTATTTTGCCCATAAATTTTCTTTGAATAAATGATTACATCATTCCAACGGCGCAATAACAAACTAATCTCTGCCATTTTTTGTAAGGCTGTCAAATCATTAATATCACTTTCCAAAACCTTTCCAAATTGCTCAATGGCAACAAAAAACTTACGCTGGTTTACCAGGTAATTACCATATTCAATCCTTATTTCTTTGTTTTCAGGGTTAAATTTTAAAGCCTTTATAAAACTTTTATCTGCTTCCCAAACTTTTTGGTGGCTGCTAAAGTTGATAGCTTTTTTAAAATAAAAGTTTGCACTGTCAACATTAATATCCGATGAGAAGCCGGTAAGGCTGCTGGTAATTGCCAATAATAACAGGGGAAATCTTTTCATAATTCCTGGGGTGGAATGAGGCTCATGTTTGTCCTGATAATAGACAAATTTTTACTCAATATAAAATGTTAAGGAAAAAATTATTATTGAAATTTAAAATCACCATAATTGTGAGCGATATATTTAATTATTAAACGCCCGTAATTATGATTTATTTTCCTAAACATACTAAAATCTTTTTTTTATTATCAACAATTTTCCCAATTAAGGACATAAATTTTTAAAATGGAATTTCAACAAATAATAATTGAGTTAAACTAAATCGATTAATTAAAGCTTTTTATATTAACCTGGTATTATTAATTATTAAAGTAAAAATGAATACCAGCATACTTGTTTTGTTTTTAAAATTTTTAAGCTGTAGTATCCCTAACTTCACAATCACATTATTTTAATTAATAAATTGTGGAGCAAATTGTTTTAGAACAGTAATATTTATTTATCTAATTCCAGATTTTTAAATCAGGTGAATGTAACTTTGTATTTAATATTTTCTACAATAAACTTAGCTTCGCTAAATATTTTTTATTAAACCCAAATATCATGGAAGCAAACATCGTAGTAAGAGCAGAAGATCTGACAAATGATTTTGCAGATGGCCTTCGTAAAATTTTTTCAGGTAATGCGCTTTTGCATATAAAAGTGGAGTATGATGTTAATGATTCTAGTTCTACTGGTTCCAGCAAATCTAAAGCTAAATCTTCCGCTAAAACTACAGCGGTAACTGGCAAAAAAAGAGGACGTAAAGCCAATCCAAAACCTACGGCTGCCACACCAAAAAAACGTGGACCTAAGCCTAAAGTTGTAGCAGCATAGTTTTATTATAATCGTACTTAATTGTTAAAAGCCGGGTGTCCGGCTTTTTTGTTAATGTAACGATCATCAATTTGAATAATGCGTTCTATTAATCTTTGTAATAAATGAACAGCATTAAACAAAATACCAAAACTGCACGCTTGCCTTTGTTTTTTGCTTGTAATGCACAATCTAAAGCAGCTTATATATCTGTTAATTTACTTTCGAGCTAGTTTGTTTCTATCTTTTTATCTATCCTCCTTTCTTCTATTTACTGCTTTCTATACCGATTTTATGCTGGTGAAAAAGAACCGGTAAACAAATGTAGCCATTCATCAAAAAGAAGGGTTAATAAAACAAAAATCGATTTTTATTGAGTGGAATGTGTGAAATTCGCAGCTTATTACTAGGAATATTATTATGCGAAATAAAAGATTACAGGTTTGGCTACCCCTATTGTTTTCGATTGTTATGGTTTTGGGAATGGTTGTAGGATATAAATTGAGGGAAGACACCAGCATGCCCGGCTTTTTTAAACTATCGAAAAAGAATGCCCTGCAGGAAGTTTTAGACCTGATTGAACTTAAATATGTTGATAAAATAAAAACCGATACTTTAGGAAATAATGTGATTGAAGACATCCTCACTCAATTGGATCCGCACTCGGTTTACATACCCTCGTCGGATTTACTGCGCGTAAATGATGAGCTGCGCGGAAATTTTAGCGGCATTGGTGTGGAGTTTCAAATGTTTTACGATACGGTTAATGTGCTCAACGTTATTCCCGGTGGCCCGTCGGAAAAAGCGGGTGTAATGGTAGGCGATAAAATTATTTTAGTGAACGACACCACACAGATTTCGGGTAAAAAAATAAACCCCGATGATATTAGAAAATACCTGCGTGGTGAGCGGGGTACCGATGTAAAAGTTACGGTTTACAGGGCTGGCAAAATGGTTCCGTTAACCATTAAACGAGGCACCATCCCCGTACCGGCTGTTGATGCAGCTTATATGATTGACAGCGAAACGGGCTTTATTCACCTGCGCATTTTTGCTGAAAACACCTACCGCGAGTTTATGCAGGCAATGGAAAAACTACAGGCACAAAACATGAAAAAGCTGGTTTTAGATCTTCGTGGAAATGGTGGTGGATTACTAAACCAGGCCGTAATTATTGCCGACGAATTTTTAGACGAGGACAAACTGATTGTTTATACGCAGGGCAGCCATGTTTCTAAATCGGAATACAAAAGCAAAAAGGATGGTGTATTTGAAACAGGTGAATTAGTGGTTTTGGTTGATGAGAGTTCGGCAAGTGCAAGCGAAGTTTTGAGTGGGGCTTTGCAGGATTGGGACCGGGCAACCATTGTTGGCAGGCGCACTTTTGGTAAAGGTTTGGTACAGGAGCAGTTTGGCCTTTCAAACGGCTCGGCGTTACGGTTAACGGTAGCGCGGTATTACACACCTCTCGGTCGAAACATTCAAAAATCTTATAGCAATGGTTTTGACAAATACGAGGAAGAGATAAACGATCGTTTTCATAATGGAGAAGTTATAGTAGGCGATACCAGCAAGAACAATGGTAAGGCTTACAAAACAAAAAAAGGCCACTTAGTTTATGGTGGTGGCGGAATAACTCCCGATGTTTTTGTGCCTTTTGATACCACGGCTATGGGTAAAGAAACGCTGAAGCTTATTATG
>JBBSJX010000423.1:0-3686 GCA_038256825.1 Chitinophagales bacterium | reverse complement strand
TTAATAAGGTACGTCGGTTACTTACTTAGTAAATAGAGTTCCGGCAAAGTGATAACGCAGTAAACTGGGTTTTATTATATAGCCGAAAGGATTGGCGTAAAAGGCGGGAACTAAATAAATGCTTTGCTGCTTTAAGTATGAATGGAGTTTAAAAAAACAAAAGCATTAACACTTTAGTGGAAGCCAGGTTTTTTTTAAACAAGGCGGTTTAAACGTGACGAGGAAAATGTTATTTAGATTTTTTTGGCCAAGGCTCAATTACTACTATGAAGCTTCTGTTGCGTCGCACTCTTGTACTTTTTGTTCGCTTTTGAGCAAGGCGAATTGGTCACTATTTTATAGCATGCAAACTATAATTAATAGTATAAACGGTATTGTATGTAAGGTTAAGCAGGTTTTAGCGAAGGATCTTTAATTTAACCATTTCAATCCTGGTATCGCTAACATTCAACACTTCAAACTCGTAGCGGTCAATAATTATTCTTTCTTTTTGTTGCGGAATGTCCTGGTATTTTGCAATTATATAACCTGAAAGTGTTTCAGAATCATCTACCGGAAAATCAAGATCGAATTTTTCGTTCAGGTAATCTAATTCAAGTCGGCCGCTAAAAATATACTCATCTTCAGCAATTTGCTTTTCAATAAATTCCTCTACATCATGTTCGTCCTTAATTTCTCCAAAAATTTCTTCCAATACATCTTCCATAGTTACAATACCTGCAGTTCCGCCAAATTCATCAACTACCCAGGCAATACTTTTGCGCTCTTTGGTAAATTTATTAATAAGGTCGGTTGCACTCATACTTTCGGGTACGGCGGGTATGGGCAGTAAAATAGATTGAATGTCGGGCGGATTTTTAAACATGTCTAACTGGTGTATATAACCCTGAATATTATCAATATTTTCAGAATACACTACCAGTTTGCTCAAATGCGTATCCATAAGTTTTTTTCTAACATCTTCCATGGAGGTTTTTAGTTCCAGGCCTTCTACTTCGGTACGCGGCACCAGGCATTGCCTTATTTTAATGAGAGGGAGCGAAAGCGCATTTTCGAACAATTCGGTATTTAAATCCTGGTTATCATCATCCTGGTCGTGGTTTTGACGAAAAAAATGTTCGAGGTCGCCTTTACTAAAAGCTTCATTGCGGTCGTTCACCCTTACGTTAAAAACATATTTTAAGATCCAGGTGGCAAGATTTACAATAATGGAAACCACGGGGAAAAATAAAGAGTAAAAGAATTTTATAGCCGGGGCGAAAAACCCAAGGAATGCATCGCTCCTGGCTTTAAAAATGGCCTTGGGTATAAATTCCCCGAAAAAAAGTACCAGCAAGGTTGCAATAATTGTAGAAAGGATCAGTCTTGCAAAAACATTCAGTATACCAAACCATTCATAAGCCGGGCTTAAAAGGCTGCTAAAAAGTAAACCATAAAAAACCAGGAAAATATTTATACCGATAAGGCTGGTGCCAGTCAGGCGGGAAGGTTCATCAATAAAACGAGACAAAATAATCCCACTTTTTTTGCCTTGCTTCTTTTTTAATTCAATGCTCAGGCGATTGGCTGAGGCAAAGCCCATTTCAATTCCTGTAAAAAAACCAATCAGCAAAAGAGAGATTACAATCCAGAAAATGGTAAAATACAGTTGGTTCATATAATCGAATTTAGTTTAAATAGCATTCCATATGGCTAATTAGCCCCGGATAAGTTTTATTAGTATGTGTTTTTAGTGTCATAATTGGTCCATTTTGCAGAATTGAACTTTGGTAAAACTATTTTGAATTGTGGTTAGGAAAAAAATGATGATTATAAATTTAATGCCGAAAGGCTGGGGGATGGAAGTGAAAAACACGCTGAAGGTTTTGTGATGGGGCTTTTGTGGCGGATTTGTAACGTACAGCCCCGGACAAAAGCAGCCAGGTATCCAAAGCTGAAAGCCCCTACAAACAACTAAATATAGAATATAAAGGAAAATTTAATTTGCATTAAATCCTGCTTTAATGACTTTTGCTTCAAAAAAAATTGGTTGTCTCCATTTAAAAATTAATTTTTTTAGCAACATTGCTTTTGCTTTTACCGTTATACATGCTAACAATTAAATAATTGTTGACAAAATGAGACATAAAAAAAGGGCAAGATTAATTTGAGTTGCCCCAAAGTTTGAATGTTTATTATAATTTTACCAATTATCGTATGAAGTTCTTACGCCTGGTTTAAGAAAAGGTTATGTTTATATTAAATTTATTATGCCATTAGAGAATTTATTGGTAATCTTATTTATTGAATAATTAAAAAAAACTGTTGGTAGGTACCAGAGAAAATATATATTATCTGATAAACTTATTAAAGCTTGTTTAAATCTGATTTTAATGCAGAAAAAACTCCATCAAAAAATAGCTCAATTTAAGGATGCTGATTTAATCAGAAGCCAGGGGGTTTATCCCTATTTTAGAATTATTGAATCTGCCCAGGACACCGAGGTGATGCTTAATGGCAAAAAAGTTTTAATGTTTGGTTCAAATTCATATTTGGGGTTAACCAACCATCCAAAAATTAAAGAAGCTGCCCAGTGGGCCATTGCTAAATATGGAACAGGATGTGCCGGTTCGCGTTTTTTAAACGGCACTTTGGATATTCATATTGAATTAGAAGAAAGACTGGCACAGTATGTAAATAAAGAGGCTGCTGTGTTATTTAGTACTGGTTTCCAGGTAAACCTGGGTGTTTTATCGAGCATTACCGGGAGAAATGATTACCTGATTCTTGATGAATATGACCATGCATCAATAATTGATGGATCGAGATTGTCGTTTAGCAGAACGATTAAATACTCGCACAACAGCATGGAGGACCTAGAGCAAAAATTATACAATTTACCACCCGATGCCTTGAAACTAATTGCAGTAGATGGTATTTTTAGTATGGAAGGCGACATTGTTAAACTGCCCGAAATTGTTGAATTAGCTGATAAATATGGTGCGAATATTATGGTTGATGATGCCCATAGCCTTGGTGTTATTGGCGAATTAGGAGCGGGAACCGCATCGCACTTTGGTTTAGATGACAAGGTTGACATGATTATGGGAACCTTTAGCAAGTCTCTTGCATCGCTTGGTGGATTTATTGCCGGCGACAGTGACACGGTTGATTTCTTAAAACACAAAGCCCGGTCACTCATATTTAGCGCCAGCATGCCGCCATCGGCTGTTGCCAGCGTAATTTCAGCTTTAGACATTATACAATCGGAGCCAGAAAGAATTGAACAACTTTGGGCCAATACCAGGTATGCCATGCAGTTATTGAATGAGGAAGGATTTGATACCGGTGTTACCGAAAGCCCGATTATCCCCGTTTACATCAGGGATAATTATAAAACTTTCTTGATTACAAAACAACTACAGGAAGATGGCATTTTTGTAAACCCTGTAGTTTCACCCGCCGTACCATCCGATCATTCGCTCATCCGGTTTTCTTTAATGGCTACACATACTTTTAGCCAGATTGAGGAAGCCGTTGAAAAATTATCAAAAGCAGCTATAAATCTGGAAATTCCAACAATGAAACAAAAGTTTGAATTATGACCAGGGTTGAACCTGTTGCCAGTAAATCCCAGTTAAAAACTTTTATTGATTTTCCGCACGAACTTTACAGGAACGACAAAAACTACGTTCCTGAATTGTTTA
>JBBSJX010000422.1:0-3689 GCA_038256825.1 Chitinophagales bacterium | reverse complement strand
GTGAAATTACCAGTGGGCTGGTGGTAGGTATCGAACGCGATGGTACAAGAATATTAAACCCGGGATCGAACACGGTTCTGGAATGGGATGATGTTATCTGGATAGTGGGCGACCGAAAAAAAATACACCAGCTTAATGTTGATGAACATACTAAAGAAAATATGAAACCTATGTAAAAAATAGGTTATTTTTCTATTTAAATGGGGCAACCCATCCAGTTTTAGATTTCCCAAAAATTCACCCTCAAAGCATTTTTCAAAGCGTTATATATTCAGTTTATAGAAATAAAAAAAATTACGCTTCATTTTTAGAAACACTTTCTTAAAAAAATATTAAGTGATTGGTTATTCCGGTTTATCTTAGAAAAGTAACCAGGATATATTAACGATTGTAAATTTTTAAGAATGCTCGAAAATTTAAACAGGAGACATTTTATAAGAAATGTTTCTTTATCAGGTAGCAGTTTGCTGTTGTCTCCATTACTTTCTCCCGCAAATAGTTTTTTTAAAGGCGCTCCCAACAATAAGGTGGTAATAGCCATTATGGGTTCAAACAGCAGGGGAACCTTTTTAGCCCAAAACTTTTCGCGTATTCCCAATGTTGAGGTGGCTTATATCTGCGATCCGGATGCAAATGTATTAACCAAAACCATTGCTGCCGTTGAAAAAATAACCGGTAAAAAACCAACGGGTATAACTGATATCCGCAAGTTGCTGGAGAAAAAAGATTTTGATGGCCTGGCCATAGCAGCGCCAGATCACTGGCATACACCCGCTGCAATTATGGCTTTACAGGCAGGCAAACATGTATATGTTGAAAAGCCCTGCAGCCACAATCCCCGTGAGGGCGAACTGTTGGTGCAGGCATCGCAAAAGTATAAAGGCCTCGTTCAAATGGGCAGCCAGCGCCGCACCTTTAATAATGTAAAGGATATGATTAACCGGTTACATACCGGGGCTATAGGCCGTGTTTATTTTGCCAGGGGCTGGTATGTAAATAATCGTAAATCCATTGGTAATGGTACCATTATTCCGGTGCCGGCCAACCTTAATTTTGATTTATGGCAGGGCCCCGCGCCACGCCGCGACTATAAGAGTAACCTGGTGCATTACAACTGGCATTGGTTCTGGCACTGGGGCACCGGCGAGGCATTAAATAACGGAACACATGAGTTAGATGTAATGCGTTGGGGGCTGGGGGTTGATTTTCCTACCCAGGTAGTTTCGGCGGGCGGAAGATTTCATTTTAACGACGATTGGGAAACACCCGATACACAAACCATCACCTATAATTTTCCAAACAATACGGCTTGCACGTGGGAGGGTAGAAGTTGTAATGGTTACAACTCCGAAGGCAGTGGCAGGGGCGTTATTTTTTATGGCGACCAGGGCACTATTGTTTATCCCGGGGCTAATAGCTTTAAAGTTTTTGACCTTGCCAATAAACTTGTTGCCGAGGTAAAAGATGATACTCCTTTTGATGCCTCAAATATTGTTAGTCCGCTGGAAAGCCTGGATAGCCTGCACCTGGTTAATTTTTGTGAAGCCATCAGAGGTAACGAAAAAATAAATGCTCCTATAACCGAAGGGCATAAATCGACCCTGTTGCCGCAACTGGGCAACATTGCTTTCCGCGTTGGACGAAACCTTAAATGCGATCCTGCCAACGGGCATATTTTAAACGATACTGATGCGATGAAATTGTGGCAACGCGATTATGAAAAAGGGTGGGAAGTGAAAGTATAAATAGGGTTACTTAACTATCATAATGATATTTTATTTTTGGTTGCAGGCATTTTGTTTTCATAGCATCATCGTTGTGTCACTCACTTGTACTTTTTTTTAAACGAGCATCTTTTTAAGAAATATGATTACTTCAAAAGTTTTGCTGCATAAAGCTTCGCCTGCACAAGTGAGTGACACAACGATGTTGAAGTAAGTGCCCATGCTGGTTACCTAAAAACAAATATTGTAAGCATACTGTTTTTTTAAATTTTTCCATTTATCTAATTGTAAAAATCTGCTCATGTCATCAAATATTTCGAGAAGAAAATTTTTAGCGCAAACCGGGTTAACGGTTGCGGGGCTCTCCTTTTTTTCGTGTACATCGTCAAAAAAAGCAATGGCTGGTGCACCCGGGCTTCAACTGGGGTATTCGGCAATTACGTGGGGTGGTAACGATGTGCAGGCAATAAAAGATATCGCAAATCTTGGATTTAAGGGTATCCAATTACGATCCAATGTTTTAAAAGAATATGGTTCAAAACCGCAGGAACTGAAAGCATTGCTGCAACAATATAACCTGGAGTTGCCCATGTTTTCGAGTGGAAATGCCAATATAAATACAGGTGATGATGAAGCCGTTATACAGGCACATTTAAATAACGCTGCGTTTGTAAAAGCGCTTGGTGGCCAAAACATACAATTAACCAATGGCTCGCGAAAAAAAGATGTGGCACCTACTACCGATGACCTTAAAAAGTACGGGCAGTTGTTAAACGAAATTGGTAGACGTGCCAATGATATTGGGGTGCTTACCAATTACCATAATCACATGGGGCAGTTGGGGCAAACACCCGAAGAAGTAGAAATCATCCTGGATAATTGCGATGCAAAAAATGTACGTTTTGAACTGGATATTGCACATTACAAGCAGGGAGGCGGCGACCCGGTAAAAGCTATTCACCAATATAAAAACCGGTTGAATGCGCTGCATTTAAAAGATGTTCGCGACAATGCTGCAGGCGGTGCCGGCGCTTATACTTTTGTTGAATTAGGGCAAGGCAAAGTTGACGTGCCGGGTGTTTTTAAGGCCTTAAATTCAATTGGTTTTAAAGGCTGGGGAATTGTGGAATTGGATTCGGTGCCCGAAAAAGAAAAAACACCGGTGCAATGTGCAAACATTACCAAAGCATATTTAAACTCAATAGGAGTAAGTATTTAATTAAAAAAAGGTCGCTCAATTAAAAGCGACCTTTTTTATAGTGAGTACAATATGTTATTTAATCGATTTTAAAAACTGTAAACTCATTGGAATTTGTGTTGTAGGTGTTGGTGATTCATCTTCAATAAAATAGTATTTGATATTTGAAATTTTAGAGGCGGTCTTCATAATTTCAGCTATACCCACATCACCTTGTCCAAGTACCACGTTGGTTTCATCAGGCGCATGGCCTTCCTGGTTTCCGGGTGTACCCGGTGCACGATCTTTTAAATGCATCATCAAAAACCGTTCAGGATATTTTTTTAATAAGGCCACCGGATCCTGGCCCGGGTGTTTAACCCAAAAAACATCCATTTCAAAATTTACATAGCGGGGATCTGTATTTTTAACCATGTAATCAAACATAGTTCCGTCTTCATAAGGTCTAAACTCATAACCGTGTGGATGGTAGCAAAGCTTTATACCATTTTCAGCTAATAATTTACCTGAAGCATTAAATACATCAATCGCTTTGTTTATTTCTTGCATGGTAAAATCGCCTTGTTTGTGTGGCACCCAGGCGCACATTACATACTTTGCTCCAAATGCTTTTGCATTGTCAACAACTTTCTGCGGGTTTTTGTCCAGGTCGTTAAAATCGGCACCTACACTTACCATTTTAAGGTTGTTTTGCTTCAGCAGTTTTTTGTATTCTTCCATACTCAGGCCGTAAGTTCCGCCACCTTCTATCAGTTTAATTTTCCAGT
>JBBSJX010000421.1:0-3689 GCA_038256825.1 Chitinophagales bacterium | reverse complement strand
CTGCGGCCTGCCTATTCAATCATTGTGAGTTGGGTAGGCGAAGCCTAAGGTGTTTAGCGCCAAATCGAAACGAACATTTAGACGGCTTTATATAAAAGGAAGATAACTGGATTGAGCCGGATGATGGGAAACTATCATGTTCGGTTCTTAGGGGGGAAAGAGCAGCAATGCGCTTAGCTACGGAGTACGTCCAGCCCAGCACAAAGCCCCGCTCGTTGTGCGTCATGCGGTGTGACTGATTTAAACAGACGAAAAATTGTAACTTCGGACTGACAAACATTTGGTATGCGAACAATAAACATTGACATTTCAGACCTTGAGTATCAGAAATTCGGATTTAAAGCCGACCGGCTTTCTTTTTCTGACTTTGTAGACATGGTGAGCCGTGAACTTAGCCGACAAAACTTAGCCAGGACGGTGGAACTTGCCGAACGTTACGGGCTTTCCAGTATGACTATGAACGAGATTTCAGAAGAAGTAAAAGCCATAAGAAATAAAAATGCGGCTCATTCTTGACACTAACGTTCTTGTTTCAGCAAACATTCAGAGAAGTTACCCTTACTTCATCGTTGACCGTGTCTTTGCTGACCTCAACCTTAAACTTTGCATTTCTGACGAGCTTTTTGCTGAATATGTTGAGGTGCTGAACCGTGAAAAGTTTGCAAGGTTTCCCGACTTTCACACAAGGGCACAAACCTTGTTAAGCGACAATGAAAATTATGGAATGAGATTTACACCTACCGCAAAAGTTGACCTTATAAGCGATGAGCCTGACAACCGGCTTTTAGAACTTGCTGAAGCATGCAGTGCGGACTACCTTATAACAGGAAATACCAATGATTTCACAATGACCCAATACAAAGAGACAAAGATTTTATCACCGAAAGAATTTTTTGAGGTCTTAAATAGATAGCACGAACGCACAAAAAAAGTATTTACAATAGCTGGGCGGGAAGTTGTTGGCTTCGTCTTTAGTTCGCTATTGTACCACATATCCTTGCTCAACGTTATTTATTTTGTTGTTCCTCTGTTCACCTTAATGTAGCCTTTCTAATAAGATTTTTACCTGATTAACGTTACGGTTCCTTTTTGTAGATAAGGCGTATTGTTATAATCGGTTGCTTTAACTATCCAAACAAAAGTACCGGTGCCTTGTGGGTTTCCGCTAACGGTACCATCCCAACCTTTTCCATTTTGAGTGGTACTAAAAACCAGGTGCCCCCAGCGATTATAAACATTAAAATATTCCAGTGTTTTAATGCCGGCTGCAATGGGTCGCAGCACATCATTCTTTCCATCTTTATTAGGGGTAAAAGCAGTAGGAACAAAAACCGATGGATTGGTTGCATAAACTTTAATATTTATAGAAGCGGTATCCACACACCCTGCCTGGTTGTATACAAAAACGATATACCTCATCCCTTCCGAAGCCTCGCTATATAAAGCAACAGGATTGCTGATACCAGGGTTCGACAATCCTGTAAAAGGTTGCCAGGAATAACTCAATCCACCTGTTGCATTTAACTGTAGCTTTTGCCCAATCACTATGGAAGTGTCGTTACCCGCATTGGCTTTTATTTCAGGTAAAACCACAACCTGTATAGAGTCTATGCCGGGTTTGGGGCAACCTTTTACATCATATCCCGAAAGTATAAAAGTGGTGGTTTGCGATGGTTGAGCAACCGTAACAAGCGAATTAGGATTGGAGAGATATTGTGTGGAAGACCAGGTAAAAGATGATCCATCGTTTACACCGTATAGCCGGGCTGTTGTATTAAAGCATATGGTGGTATCAGCTCCTGCAAAAGTTTTAGGATAAGGTACAGGGGTAACTGTCACCTGGTCTTTTGCCGAACATCCGCCTATGGATGCGGTAACCTCGTAAATAGTTTTATTATTGGTTGTGGCTTGAGGTGCAGCTACCTGTGGGTTTTCAAGATTGATAGCCGGGGTCCACGAATATTTAAATCCATCTGAAACTACGCGTAAAAATATAGGATCGCCCTGGCATATTACCGTGTCGGCCATAGCTTTTAAGGTTACCTTGTCAACCACTCTAACCAAAACCGAATCCCGGTTTAGGCATCCTTCATCGTTTAAATCAACATAATAACGGGTTGTTTTTACAGGTGAAACTATTGGGTTTGCCGTAGTGCTGTTTACCAGGTTTGTATTTGGGCTCCATTTGTATAATCCATTTCCTTTTGCAATCATTTTTACCGAATCGTTTACGCATATTAAAGTATCGGAAAAAGCAAGGTTAAGTGGGGGTTTGTCAAAAATATTTACCGTTCGCATGGCGGTATCGCGGCAGCCATTGGTGTTGCTTAAGGTTAAAAGTGCCACCTTGGCCCCCATGAAACCATAAGTATACACCGGGTTATATTGCCGGGAGGTATCTGACCCATTTAAATCGCCAAACTTCCAATGCCACGAATTGATGGCACCATACACCGTACTGGAGGTATTGGTAAACTGGGTTGGTTTGGTAAAGCACAATCCCGAAAAACTAAACGAGGGTAAAAAACCGGGATATACCCGCACTATGGACTCAGCAGAATCTGTGCATCCCTGGTTGCGGTTAATGGTTAACCTTATTTTATAAATCCCCGTATCTGTAAAAGTGTACCTGCCATAATTTCCCGTAGAATCAAAAACCTTAATACCCGATTGATTGAATATTTCCCAGTTTTGCGTTTTAATTAAGGGGCTGGTAGATTGGTTACTTACCGACAATGCTTTGGTGTCGCGGCACAACATATACTCGGGTGTAAGCGAGGCTGCAGCAATATCACAGGATGCAATATTTAACTGGAGGTCTTTACGTTGGGTTGCTATCACCTTCCCATTCCTTATTTCTTCAACACAAACGGTAACTACATATACTCCCGTTGCTGGAGCATTACCCGTAATTAAACCCGTTTTTGAATCTATATTTACTGCTAACCCCAGGGGAAACCCGCTTCCAAAATCAGACCCATAGGGCACTGAAGCGTATGGTGGAGGAGGTGGGGGTGCACTTGTATTGCCCACACCTGAACTACCGCTGACATAAGCATTGCAAAACGAATAATTTAATAAATCGCCATCGGCATCCTGTGCTTCAAAACTGTAGTTAAAACGGTTATTTGCACACACTACCACCAGGTCGTTGCCAATAAATTTGGCGCTGTTATTTTCATGAGCATTGGCTACCTGGTTAATACCTGGAATTTCACAGGTATAAGTAGCACCAATATTACTGTAGCCCGATGTTAGGTTGCTGATACCAGAAATTCTGAAATTAACCTGGCTGGCCAGGGTATAGCCGGCCGCAGTGGCGGGAAGTGATAAGCTTAAATAATACGTTCCAATAACATAGCATACGGTAGGCGGATTGGTTACACAGGGGCCGGCATCTGTAAGTTGAATGGATTCCTGCCTGCCTATTGGTACAGAATAGTCGTTAATACGGGCATTGGTGCCACGATTAAATAATGAAATAATAATGGGATCATTAAATTGCCGCCCACTATTGCAGCGCATAAAAAGTTTGAGTGTTATGTCGTAACCTACCAGGCCATCCAGCACTGGCTTCATTGTATAAAACATTTCTCCCCCCGTTATGTGGTCGGCTTTAGCGGGTGAAAAACAAATAAACAAAAAGATAACCAGGATAAAATGCTTCATTACAATTAAATCATGATGGT
>JBBSJX010000420.1:0-3691 GCA_038256825.1 Chitinophagales bacterium | reverse complement strand
TTAGGATCCATGTAACCTGTAGCCTCTTCAATAGGCAGCTTAATTATGCCATCTGCAGCATGTACCCTGGCTCCTCCAAACAAGCGATCACCATTAAGTGTTTCTACAACAATTACAAAAACCGAACTACTTTCAGCCCACGAATTGGTTGATGATGATACTTTTGTAATACCATGATTCTCTAAAACTTTTTTGTGCCCGTCAATAAATCTTAAACACGTTTCCTGATCATCCGTTGCCCTAAAAGCCCTTATTCTTAAATCTGTACTCATAAGGCAGCAAATGTATAACGGAATAATTAGCCGAAAAGTATATGATTAGTTACTATTTAAAGTAAAATTTTTGATTTACACAATAAGTACCTATTGGTTTTCGTTGTGATTAGGAGAGCAACCATTTTATAAAAAGTAAAACACCCCCTAATGATACAAGAAGACCATCGCATTAATGTTTTATATATTGATGATGAGGTGCATAATCTTACTTCTTTCCGAGCAACTTTTAGAAGGATGTTTAATGTTTTTACTGCCGAGTCGGCCGAAGAAGGTAAACGTGTTATCGAATTTCACAACATTCACGTTATACTTAGCGATCAGCGAATGCCCAAAACAACCGGGATTGAATTTTTTGAAGCCATTAAAGAGGAGCACCCCGATCCTATAAGAATTTTAATAACAGGTTACACCGATATTGTTGCTGTAATTGATGCCATTAACCGCGGACAAGTTTATAAATACCTGACTAAACCCTGGAACGAAGTGGATGTAAGAATTTATATTGAAAAAGCCTATGAGGTTTACAAGCTGAGAAAGGACAATATAATACTTACCAACTCGCTTATCGATGTAAATATTAAACTTGAATTTTTAGCCCGCCAAAGCCTTTTGTCGTAAAAGACTTTGTTGATATATAAAAGGTTGGCCTTACCGGTCAACCTTTTGGTGTTTTAAAATAGTAATATTTATTTTTTGGTAACCAGCATTTATACTTTGCTCAAAATTGTTGCGTCGCACACTTGTACTTTTATTCAATTTGCAACAACATTAATAAATTAACAGGCTGTCTTTTAAAAGATGCTCAATAGCGGTACAAACGATGAACGGATTGCGACGCAACGATGACGCCATAAAAGTCAACTGCCGGTACCAAAAAAATTATTTATTCCACTCAAAATAAAAAACGCTACCCTTACCCAATTCTGAAAATACCCATATTTTTCCACCTTGCTCTTCAATAATTATTTTTAATAAATTTAAACCAATCCCGGTTGAAGAGTCTTTGTTGGACACGTTTTCAGTAACATGAAATAATTGAAATATTTTGTTTTTATCTTCTTTGGCAATGCCTGGACCATTATCGCTTACCGAAAACAAGTAATGATTTCCTTTATCAACTGCGCTTATCTTAATTTTTCCTTGCGGCTTATCCATATACTTTAATGCATTGCTTATAAGGTTTTGAAATACCTGCTGCAACTTTAATTTACGGGTATGAAATACCGGAAGATTTTCATCCACAATAAATTTTATATGAGGCGAAGGAAAAAACAGGAAAGCGATCTGGCTCACCAGCACCTGCGTATCCACTTCCTCAACGGTTTGCTGCGAAAGACTTTGACGTGAATAATCTAATACCGAGTCAATCATTTCGGAAAGATTGCAGGAGGCCATATAAACGAGGTCGAGGTTTTCACAAATATTGGGCTCGGCTATAACGCTGGGGTGTTTTTTAATTATGGACAATAACATGATTATAGAAGCAAGCGGCGACTTTAAATCGTGCGAAACAATAAAAACAAATCGCTCTAATTGTTTATTAATTCGCTCCAGATCAACATTTGCATGTTTTAATTGTTCCTGGTAATAATACAGTTTTTCAAACACATTAACCCTGGCCCTGGTAACATTTATATTAAGTGGCTTTTGAAGATAATCAACAGCGCCTTCACTAAAACCCTGCATTACAAATGCTTCATCTTTACTGATTGCAGTAACAAATATGATGGCAATTTCCCTGGTTTTGGCGCTCGATTTTAATATGCGTGCAACCTCAAAACCATCCATCTCAGGCATTTGAACATCCAGCATAATTAAACCGATATCGTCGTTTTTTAAAACCAGCTTTAATGCCTGGTTACCACTGGTAGCTTTTAAAAACACCCTGTTTTCGGTTATCAATATTTCTTCAAGAGAAATTAAATTTTCGGGTTTATCGTCAACTAATAAAATTGAGAACTTTTTTTTGGGAAGATTCACCATCAATATTTTCCTGGATTAACTGTTAAGTGATAAAACAAATCTAACAATATTAGCAGGGTTAAGGCTGTATGCCGATGGATTTTTATCTAATGCCGCCTGGGGCATCATATTAAATTCTGCCGAGTGGGGACTTTGAACTATAGCGGTACCACCATTCTTAAGGATGGTTTCTATTCCTTTGGTGCCATCACTATTTGCACCGCTTAATAAAATAGTGATTGCATGTTGCTTAAAAACCCTTGCTGCACTTTCAAAACTTACATCTATTGAGGGCCTGCTAAATAAAACGGGTTCAGAGTAATCAAGACTGAAACTATGGTCTTCTTCTATAAGTAAATGATAATTTTGGGGAGCTAAGTAAATGCAACATTCGCTAATTAATTCTTTATCGTCCGGTTCAAGTATAGTTTTTTCGGTAGCATATTTTCCCAAAAGCCTGCTCATTTTGCTGTTTACATTTTTTTGCCGGTGCAGTATTATAACAATAGGTAAATTAAATATTTTGGGCAATGCATTAAGAATGGAACCCAGAACCTGTAAACTTCCGGCAGAACCACCAATGAGTAATATTTTAAAATTGCCCAACATTAAAATAACTTTCTAAAAATTTTTTGTTGTGCATCCGTTACCTGAAATTCCTTTCTTTTACCACTAAAAAGCAATGATTCCTTTGTACCTAAAGCCAGGTAACCCAGGTTTGCAAGGCTGCTATGAAATAGGCCCACTACCCTTTTTTGTAAGTTTTTATTAAAATAGATCAGTACGTTTCGGCAACAGATTAATTGAAACTCGTTAAATTCCTGATCGGTAACCAGATTGTGTTGCGAATAAACAATATTCGATTTCAGTTCTTTGTTAATGATTATATTATTGTATCGTGCCGTATAGTAGTTTGCAAAATCACTTTTACCACCCGATTTTATATAATTAACTGTATAATCTTTCATTACATCCAGGGGTATTACACCCTTGCGGGCTTTCTCAAGATTAGCGGGATTTAAATCGGTTGCGTAAAAACGGGTACGCTGCAGTAAACCGGCTTCATAAAAAAGTATAGCCATCGAAAAAACCTCCTCACCCGTTGCGCAGCCGGCATGCCATATTTTAATTATAGGATAGGATGATAAAACCGGTATTACTTTTTCGCGAAGCGCTTTATAAAATTCAGGGTCCCTGAACATTTCAGTTACGTTTACCGTTACCTGCTCCAGGAAGTAGTTAAAATTATGGGGCTTGTTTACCAGGTGCAATTCCAGGTCTATAGCGTGGTTCAAACCCATCTCATCCATAAACCTATTTATGCGTCTTTGAATAGAGGCTTTTGAATAAGCAGTAAAATCGTAACCCGTAGCATTTTTTATTACAATAAGTAATCGGTCTACTTCATCGGTTGATAGGTCGGGCTTTTCCATTTTTATTTTATGAAAGCCATA
>JBBSJX010000419.1:0-3700 GCA_038256825.1 Chitinophagales bacterium | reverse complement strand
CGTTTATTAAACAGAGGTTTAACCAGTGGCCGTAGTGATGATAATCATGAGGAAGTAATAAGGGAACGCATAGCCGAATACCATAGAAAAACCTCGGCTGTGGCGGATTATTACAGCAAGTTTGATAAAGTAGTTAACGTGCCCGGCGAAGGAACTGTGGACGAAATATTTGACGCCCTCATTGCCGAGATTGATAAAAGGTTGAATTAAAAATGTTGCACTATAACAAAAAAACCTCCCAAACGGAGGTTTTTTTGATTCCGGAATGGAACTAATTAGCTGATTAATTCCGCCCCAAAATAAGGGTGTATTACTTTTGGTAACATTATTCCTTCTTCAGTTTGATGATTTTCTAATAGTGAAGCAACAATCCTAGGTAAGGCCAGGGAGCTTCCATTTAAGGTATGTACCAACTGGGTTTTTCCGGTGGCATCCTTAAACCGGCATTTTAACCGGTTTGACTGAAAGTTTTCGAAGTTGCTTACACTACTTACCTCCAACCAGCGCTCCTGGGCGGCACTATACACTTCAAAATCGTAAGTTATGGCGCTGGTAAAACTCATATCGCCTCCACATAACCTTAAAATGCGGTAGGGTAATTCCAGGCTTTGTAATAATTGCTCCACATGTGCTATCATAGCATCCAATGCTTCATAGCTTTTGTCAGGATGTGAAAGTTGAATGATTTCAACTTTTTCGAACTGGTGCAAACGGTTTAATCCTCTAACATCTTTACCATAACTGCCCGCCTCTCTTCTAAAGCAAGGAGAGTAGGCCGTCATTAAAACAGGCAGGTCGCTCTCTTTTAAAATGGTATCGCGGTACACATTGGTTACCGGAACTTCGGCGGTTGGTATCAGGTATAAGTTGTCTTCAGTTACATGATACATCTGTCCTTCTTTATCGGGTAATGACCCGGTTCCGTAAGCACTTTCCTCGTTTACCATAAAGGGAGGCAGGTATTCGGTATACCCGGCAGCAGTATTAAAATCTAAAAAATACTGTATTAATGCCCGCTGCAATTTGGCTCCTCGCCCGGTATAAACCGGGAAACCGCTGCCGGTTATTTTAGTGCCTAATTCAAAATCTATCAATTTGTATTTTGTAGTAAGCTCCCAGTGCGGAACGGCTCCTGCATGCAGGGTTGGAATATTTCCATTTTCTTTTACTATTTCATTTTCTTCGGGGGTTTTGCCTTTAGGTACCTGGGCTGCCGGAAGGTTGGGTAATAAAACCAGCTTATTGTGCAGTTGCTTCTCTACCTCGGCCATTTGTTGCTTTAACGGTTCAAGGGTGGCTTTTAATTGGGCCACTTCAATTTTTATAGCATCCACACCCTCTTTGTTGCCTTGTTTAACTAATGTTCCAATTTGTTTTGATGCACTATTAACTTTTGCCTGTGTGTTATCAAAATCGGCTTGTAAGCGTTTGCGTTCATTATCCAGCTCAATCACTTCATCAACAATTCCCACTTCTTTAAAATTTTTTACGCCTAACCTTTCAATAACAGCATCGCGGTGCTGGCGTATATAATTAACCTGTAACATGCTTTTAAAAATTTGGGCAAAGATAACCGATGAAGATTTGCAATCCACCTGCAATAAAAAGAAAGCAAGGGAAGAATTTTGCTGAATTGCTGATGGGTTGAACAGGCTGTTTGCCTGTTGTTTTAGCCTCTGAATTTTAGAACACCTGGAGTATTAAAACAATAAACCCTGCCGGTTGAGCAGGGCTTAAAAAACAGTTAGTTTTGGTTGCGGCAGAAATAAATTTCGTTGCGGTGCAAACATACATTTATCTTTTTGTGATTAACAAATTATTTACTTGATTTTATTTGAAAAATTCAACAGGTGAAAACTTAAATATTTAGGTAAGCATAGTAGAACCATGAATCAACAGTACAAGAGTGCGACGCAAGTAAAGCTTCATAGTAGTTTCAATGCCTGGTCACAAATTTTTTTTAAATAAAATTACTTGTTCAGCATTTGGTTTGCGGTGGCTGTTCTATTTTTTATGCCTACTTTTTTGCAATGGTTAACATCTACGGTAAACACACCAAACTCTTCAATTACTTTGCCTTTCATTAAGTAAAAGCCTTTGCCTGATACGTTGTAAAATTTTGCAGCCGGTGGAAAAAATACCGTGTCGAGCCAGTCGCCCTGCGCATCAATAAAAGTGTGAAAAAACATGGTTTCGTTTTTAATGGTATGGGCAGGCTTTGAGGTAATAAGGTATCCCATAACAGTTACCTGCCTGCCCAAATATTTATCGAGGTTGATGGCGGGTAAATATTGGGTGGGATCGTCGGCCGCCAGCTCAAAAATATTGCAAAGCGGAAAGCCTAGTAACTCAATTTCATCAATGGCATCATCAAGTGGATGTTGCGATAATGTGGGCAAAGTAAACTCGATCGGTTTTTCTTTAAAAAGTAAACTGCTGGTTGAATGTTTGCTGTTTTTTTTCTGTAAAAAATTTGCCTCCCAAAGCAATTCTTTTTTTGTTTTTCCGCTAAACCTAAACCCGCCTACCCTTATTAAAATGTTTAGTTGTTCAATGCCGGGCTGTAGCCGTTCAATAAAATCCTGCAGGTGTTTATAGGGGCCATTTTGGTTGCGGTTATCAATTATATCGTTGGTTAATTTTTGTTCGAAACTATCAATATGTATAAATCCCATGTAAACATCAATACCACTAATGCCTGTTAAATAATTGCTTTTATTAACACAGGGGGCATGAACGTGTGCCCCTGTTTTTTTGAGCTCGTGAAAGTATAATTCACGCGAGTAAAAGCCGCCAAAATTATTGATTACCGCCACCATAAATTCCATAGGAAAATACACCTTTAAAAAAAGGCTCTGGTAACTTTCAACAGCAAAACTTGCGGAGTGCGCCTTTGAAAAGGAATAGCCGCCAAAGCTTTGTATTTGTCGCCATACTTCCATGGTTAAGGCATCGTCGTAACCTTTTAGTTTACAGTTGTTAAAAAAGTTGTCGCGTATTTTTTCAAATTCTTTATGGCTGCGGTATTTACCACTCATGGCGCGACGTAGTACATCGGCTTCGCCTAAATCGAGCCCGGCAAAATGATGTGCGATTTTTATTACGTCTTCCTGGTACACCATAACTCCATAGGTTTCCTTAAGCAACTCTTCCATTTTTGGGTGCAGGTAAGTAAACTTATCAGGATGGTGATAGCGGTAAATGTATTGCTTCATCATTCCGCTTTGCGAAACCCCGGGGCGGATGATGGAGCTGGCCGCAACCAATGTTAAGTAATCATCGCAACGTAATTTTTTAAGTAGCTGGCGCATGGCGGGGCTTTCAATGTAAAAGCAGCCAATTGTATCGGCATTGCGTATTTGCTTTGCCAGATTAGGGTCCTTTTTAAATTGTTCTATTTCGTGAATGTTGATGGTTTGGTTGCGGTTGGTTTTTACAATCTCCATACATTCCTTAATATGGCCCAGGCCCCGCTGGCTTAAAATATCCAGTTTAAACAAACCAATTCTTTCGGCCACATGCATATCAATTTGCGAGGTGAGAAAGTTTTTAGGAGGCAGCTCGGTTGCGGTATATTGGTTAATGGGCAAATCGCTTATGAGTATACCACCGGCATGTATGCTCAGGTGATTGGGAAAATCCTGCAGCAAGGTTGCATAGTGCCATATTTGTTTTTTTATTTTATCGTCCTTTACATTAT
>JBBSJX010000418.1:0-3700 GCA_038256825.1 Chitinophagales bacterium | reverse complement strand
ACCAAAACGATGAGGAGAAGATAAATAACATTTACATGGAAGCCGATGTCTTGTTGATGTTATCAACAACCGAAGGTTTCCCAATGGCTATTCTGGAAGCAATGGCAAGGGGGCTGGCAGTGGTTTCAACTGATGTGGGAGAAATACCTTATCATGTTCAGGATAATAAGAATGGCTTTCTTATACGCAACCCTGATGATGACAACTATGTTTTAAACCAGTCCATCGTAACTATCTCAACCATCATTAATAACAGGAAACTGCTGGAGCAATTTAGATTGAATAATATTGAACATGCCCAAACCTATTTTGGATTGGATAGGTTTGCAAAAAGTTATAACCAACTTTTTGCCGAAGCAAAAAAACATTATGCCTGATTGAATGGAAACAAGCTATTGTTGCATAATGAACAAAAAGTACAAGAGTGCGACGCAACAAAAGCTAAATATTTAAACGTTTGTTGGGTCCATAAAAACGAAACTAATTCTAACAACACCTGGTGAATAAAAACCTGCTACTCATAAATTATTATTGGCCGCCAAGCGGCGGACCGGCAGTGCAACGTTGGCTATCGCTAACAGCAGAACTGGCCAAACTTGGCTGGAACATTTGGGTAGTTACGGTAGATGAAAAATACGCTACGTACCAGTTGTACGATGAAAGCCTGGTTAGGCAGGTACACCCTGCAGTGCAGGTGGTTAAAACAAAAACGATTGAGCCTTTTGGATTGTTTAAATTATTATTTGGCAAAAAAAGTATTCCTGCACCCGGCTTTGCAAATGAAGCCAACCCATCAATCATAAAAAAGGCAACCAGGTTTTTACGCGGCAATTTGTTTATACCCGATCCGCGGAAATACTGGAAAAACTTTGCCGTAAAAGCTGCTGAAAAACTGATTAAAGACCATGACATAAACCTGGTGATAACCGCCGGGCCGCCCCACTCTACACATTTTATTGGTAAAGCGTTGAAACAAAAACTAGGCATTAAATGGGTTTGCGATTTTCACGACCTGTGGACGGATGTAATTTATTATGACCTACTGTTTCACTTACCGGTTGTAAAAAAACTAGACAATAAATTACAGCGGGAGATCCTGGAAACATGTGATCATATATTGACGGTCGGAGAAAAATACAAAGAGAAACTGCTAAGCAAATCAATGAAAATTGCGCCTGAAAAAATCAGCCTGGCACGTATTGGGTATGCTGATAATTTATTTAAGGAACAGACCCTGCAAAGCAAAAATGAGTTTATTGTAGGCTATGTAGGCTCGATAGCGGAATACTACCAGCCTGAAATATTTTTTGAAGCCATACAATCCATAGCGCAAAAGGATGCAAAGGTTAAGTTGCTTTTTGCCGGAGTAGCTTCACCTGTAATTAAAAACCTGGTTGATAAATATGGTTTACAATCTTCGTTTATTGATATGGGCTATGTATTGCATGAAAAAGCGGTGCAATTAATGCAGCAGTCAACGGTTTTATTACTCATAAACCCGGTAACAAAAGATGAGGCAATGGTTATTCCGGGAAAAATTTATGAATACCTGGCAACCGGAAATCCCATAATAAACATTACCAAAAAAGATAGTGAAACCGCCCTACTCATTTCAGAATCCAATGCAGGTATGACTTTTGAACGTAATGAGCTGGAACCTTTAAAAATGTATTTAAACGAATTATACAACCTGTGGTGCAGTTACCAATTGGCTGAACTACATCCGAAAAAAGATATTATTAAACAATACAGCCATTCACAAATTGCATTACAATTACAAGAGGTGCTGTTAAAGAAGATGCGGTAACTGAAATTGAATTACCGTTTTTTTGAGCTGGGTTTTTTTATGCTTTAAAAAAATTAATCAACACTTTTCTAATTCAAAAAATAAAATACTGACTCATATTAATTCTACTAAAATGAAAATTAAGACTTTAGGAAACCAGGGGCTACAAGCTTCTGAAATTGGGTTAGGTTGTATGGGTATGAGTGATTTTTATGGTAAGAGAAACGATGAAGAATCAATTAAAGTAATACACAAGGCGCTTGAGTTGGGTATTAACTTTTTAGATACCGCAGATATGTATGGCCCTTTTACCAACGAAGTATTGGTTGGCAAAGCCTTAAAAGGTAAACGCAACAAGGTACTGCTGGCTACCAAATTTGGAATTGTTAGGGACCCGGAAAATCCAACAAAAAGAGGTTTTAATGGTAAGCCTGAATATGTTCAGTCATCTGTTGAAGGTAGCTTGAAGCGGCTTGATGTGGAAACGATTGATCTGTATTACCTGCATCGTAAAGATCCGGATACACCCATTGAAGAAACGGTAGGTGCCATGGCAAAATTGGTTGAAAGTGGCAAAATAAAGGCAATAGGTTTAAGCGAAGTAAACGAGGAAACATTAAGAAAGGCTCATGCAGTACACCCGGTTACTGCCTTACAAACAGAGTTTTCGTTATGGAGCAGGGAACCTGAAGATGGTCTTTTACAAGCCTGTAAAGAACTGGGAATTGCATTTGTTGCGTACAGCCCTTTAGGCCGCGGTTTTTTGACCGGACAAATAACAAAATATGAAGATTTTGATGCGAATGATTACAGGAGGAATGCACCCCGTTTTCAGGGTGAAAATTTTGATAAGAACCTTGCACTGGCAGAAAAAGTGGGCTCACTGGCAAAAGAAAAAGGATGCACAACTGCCCAATTAGCTTTGGCGTGGGTAATGGCACAGGGCGACCATATTTTTCCAATACCCGGAACTAAACAAATAAAATATCTTGAAGAGAATATTGGCGCAACCAATGTTCACCTAACGAAAAACGATTTGGAAGAATTAAACGCAATTGCCCCCAAAGGCGCGGTTGCCGGTCCACGTTATCCTGAAAATATGATGCACAGTGTAAACCAATAAGGTAGCTAACAAGTCTTTAACGATATGCTGTCGCAATGTCACAAAAAAGTAGAATTTGTTATAATAACATTGTGTAAACGGGTCATTTAATCATTTTAGTACGATTGGATGTAAATTTGTAATCTTATTTAAATAACCCAAAAGGTTACCATTATAAAAACAATTAAATAAATAATCATGGCATTAGAATTAACAGACGCAAACTTTCAAACAACTGTATTAGACAGCGATAAACTTTCGCTCATCGACTTTTGGGCTGAATGGTGTGGACCATGTCGCGCAATTGGACCCGTTGTAGAAGAATTAGCTAAAGATTACGATGGGAAAATTAATGTTGGTAAAGTAAATGTTGACCAAAATCCGAACCTGAGCATTAATTATGGTATTACCTCCATACCCGCCATACTTTTTATAAAAGGAGGACAGGTTGTTGATAAGCAGATTGGAGCAGTTCCAAAATCAGTTCTTGATAAAAAAATACAAGCTCATTTATAATATCCAATAATGGAATTTTAAAAAGCCTCGCATTCGCGGGGCTTTTTTTTATGGCATTATATAAGCTGTTTGGGTAACCCTGTAGAATAAACCCCAAAAATTACCAGACAAAAAAAAGCGGTGCTGTTTTTTAAACAGCACCGCTTTTAATATTAGTGTTCCTTTATAAATTCACTGCTTCTGTTGCGTCGTTCCTAAACACCACCACCCCATCAAATACATCAACCAAAACCGGCTTCGTTCTGTCAACATCTCCTGCCAGTATGCGTTTACTTAAAGGGTTGATGATTTCCTTT
>JBBSJX010000417.1:0-3702 GCA_038256825.1 Chitinophagales bacterium | reverse complement strand
TAAAAGGATTATTAAGTTGGTTGCGTTAATTTTGCGCTTCTTAAAAATTACAATCATTCATGAGTCAACACCTCTCCGAACAGGAACAAATACGTCGCGATAAACTTACTGAACTGCACAAGCTGGGCATCAATCCTTATCCCGCTCCTTTATATCCCGTTAATTCAACCTCGGTTCAAATAAAACAAAATTATAAAGGCGAAGAAAACAAGGCTGATTTTGCAGAAGTATGTCTCGCAGGGCGTATTATGAGTGTTAGGGATATGGGAAAAGCCTCCTTTGCTGTAATACAGGATGGAACCGGCAAAATACAGATATATGTAAAACGTGATGAAGTTTGCCCTACAGAGGATAAAACCCTATACGACCAGGTTTGGAAAAAACTCCTGGACATTGGCGATATCATCGGTGTTAAAGGCTATGTTTTTACTACTAAAACCGGCGAAACTTCTATCCACGTAAGCGAGTTTACTTTACTTACAAAATCGTTAAAGCCACTGCCGGTGGTAAAAGAATCGGAAGGCCAAACCTTTGATGCCGTAACCGATCCCGAATTTCGCTACCGCCAGCGCTATGCAGATCTTATTGTAAATCCCCACGTTAAAGAGGTATTTGTAAAACGTACCAAACTCATCAACGCCATCCGTGAATTTTTAAACGGCCACGGCGCTCTTGAAGTTGATACGCCCGTATTGCAAAACATACCCGGTGGCGCGGCAGCAAAACCATTTATTACCCATCACAATGCATTGGATACGCCATTTTATATGCGTATTGCCAACGAGCTTTATTTAAAGCGCCTGATTGTGGGCGGTTTTGATTGGGTATATGAATTTAGCCGCAACTTTCGCAACGAAGGTATGGACCGTACCCACAACCCGGAGTTTACCGTTTTGGAATTTTATACTGCGTATAAGGATTACGAGTGGATGATGGATATAACGGAACAGTTGATGGAAAAAGTTGCTTTGGCTACCAATGGTGATACAAAAGTAAAATCGGGCGACACCGAAATTGATTTTAAAGCGCCTTACAAACGCATTACCATTCACGATGCTATTAAAGAGCAAACGGGGATTGATGTAAGTGAAATGGATGAAGAGGGCTTGCGAGATGTTTGTAAACAATTAAACATTCATGTGGAAGCCAGTATGGGTAAGGGAAAATTGATTGATGAATTGTTTAGCAATAAATGCGAGGCCTGCTTTATACAGCCCACGTTTATTATTGATTACCCGGTTGAGATGAGCCCGCTTACTAAAAAACACCGCAGCAAACCCGGCCTGGTAGAGCGTTTTGAATTAATGGTAAACGGTAAAGAAATAGCTAATGCCTACACCGAGTTAAACGATCCTATTGACCAGCGCGACCGCTTTGAAGACCAGGCAAAATTAATGGAACGCGGTGATGACGAAGCCATGTTTATTGATTATGATTTTTTAAGAGCATTGGAATATGGAATGCCGCCAACCAGCGGTATCGGTATTGGTATCGACAGGCTTTGTATGCTCATGACCAACCAACCGTCAATTCAGGATGTGTTGCTGTTTCCGCAAATGCGGCCTGAAGCAAATCCTGAATAAGCAAACGCTTAAACAAGAATATTAAAAAGGAACCCAGAGTTTTTTGATTGTTTTGGTTTCCGGCAATTGCCTTTCATGGCAACTTCGTTGTTGCCTGACCGACTACTGGCGGTTCACTCCCTTGTACTGCAGTTTATAATGGCTCCATTAACCGGCAAAAGTACAAGAGTGCGACGCAACGATGTTACATTAAGATCTAAATGCCCGGCTCCACACACTTAATTTACAAGCCGGAAAAGGCGCTTTTTACCAAACCCGAAGCTATTATGAAAGTCAGTGGTTTTACTTTTATACGCAATGCCATTAAATACGATTATCCCATTGTAGAGGCGATAAAAAGTATTTTACCTATTTGCGATGAGATAGTAGTTGCGGTGGGCAAGAGTGATGATGAAACTTTAAAGTTGATGAGCAATATTGATCCCAAAGTTCGGATTGTACAAACGGTTTGGGATGAAAATTTAAAGGAAGGAGGACAGGTTTTAGCCGTTGAAACAAATAAAGCATTTCATGCAGTGGATCCGCTGGCCGACTGGTGTTTTTATATACAGGGCGATGAAGCGATACACGAACAATACCTGGACGAAGTGTATTCAGCGATGCAAAAACACAAAGACGACTCAAAGGTAGATGGACTGCTGTTTAAATATGTGCATTTTTATGGTAGCTACGACTATGCAGGCAATAGCAGCAAGTGGTATCGCAACGAAATAAGGGTGATAAAAAATGATCAAAGTATTTACAGTTTCCGCGATGCCCAGGGTTTTAGAAAAGGCAATAATGAAAAGCTGAACGTTAAAGCATTGGATGCTTCTATTTTTCATTATGGCTGGGTACGCGAGCCACATGCCATGCAGGCCAAGTACAATAATTTTGGCCGGCTATGGGGCGCAGAAGAGTGGAGCAATGAAGCAGAAAAACAGTTTACCGGTGCTTTTGACTATTCGCAGATTGATAGTATTGCAAAATTTACCGGCACCCACCCAGCAGTAATGCAGCCCCGGATTAATCGTATGAACTGGAGTTTTGACCGGGTTTTATCGTACAACAATCTGAAACTAAAAGACAAATTGAAAAACCTGCTGGAAAAAATTACCGGCAAACGCCCGTTTGATTACAAGAACTATAAAATAGTTTAGGGTTTATACAAACAGGTCCTGAAATAATTTACCACCCGGGGTTACCGCATATTTTTCTAAATCGGTTATGCCTTCGCTGGCTAAAACTTCTTCATCAATAAAAGTATTTCCCGTACAATCGGCCGAATTTTTATTAATAATATAATACACCGAATCGGCTATTATTTCTGGGGTACGGCTCATTTTCATCAGCGCATCTCCACCCAACAAATTTTGAACTGCTGCTGTGGCAATCGTGGTTCGAGGCCACAAAGTATTGGCCGCAATTTTATATTTTTTCAGTTCTTCTGCCAGGCCCAAAGCTATCATGGTCATGTTGTATTTGCTCATGGTATAAGCTACATGGCCACCCAGCCATTTAGGATCGAGGTTGATGGGTGGTGATAAATTTATGATGTGTGGATTATCGGCTTTCTTTAAATGAGGAATACAGGCTTTGCTCATAAAAAAAGTACCGCGTACATTAATATCGTGCATCAGGTCGAAGCGCTTGGCTTCTGTTTGCTCAGTTGGTGTAAGCGAGATGGCCGAAGCATTATTAATAAGAACATCAATACCTCCAAATTGCGATACCGCTTTTTCAACTGCATCCTGTATCATGGATTCATCCCTGATGTCGCAACGTACAGCCAAAGCTTTACCACCGGCTGCTTCTACCTCGGTAGCAGCAGAATAAATGGTGCCGCCCAATTTGGGGTTTTCAGAAACGCTCTTAGCTGCAATAACAATATTAGCACCTTCCTTTGCAAGGCGTACGGCTATGGCTTTACCAATTCCCCTGCTGGCACCTGTTATAAAAATGGTTTTATTCTTTAAATTCATACAATCAGGTTTAAGCATGTAATTTAACAGGAAAGCAATAATTGATTGTAATTTTTTTGAGAAACTACTCTGAAGTAAAACAAGGAAAATATACCGAGGCCTACGGCTCTCAACTAAAGATGCTTTTGTTTATCGAATGGACTGAAATCACTTCTTAC
>JBBSJX010000416.1:0-3709 GCA_038256825.1 Chitinophagales bacterium | reverse complement strand
CTTTGGGTTGAACAATAAACAAATCCGCCCAAAGAAGTTGGGCAAAAGTAAGGGAAGTGCTGCGTATTGCAAAATAGAGAAAGCCCGCAATGCATTTGTGGCTAGGTTAAGGAGTATTGCACGGTTAATTTTATTCGTACCGGCAATCAACCGAAACCGTTACTACCTCTGCCAGTTCTTTGCCTATAATTTTTCCGGTGATATTGTAATCGCGTACTTTAACCGGGAACTTACAGGCGGCCGTTGGCTTGCCATATTTTATAGTGATGGTTCCATTGCCAAACACTTCTTTTGTAACGCCGTGAATAGTAAGGTTGCCTTTTACTGCTGCGGGATAAACACCATCTTTTGAAAAATTGATGCTGGTAATGTTGGTAATCATCCCTTTAAAATCGGCTTTGGGAAATTTATCTGATTCAAGATATGACTCGTTGAAGTGATCTTCCATCATTTCGTTTGGAAAACGGAACCCTTTTACCAGCAACATAAAAGTGAGCTGCCCGGTTGTGCTTAACAACTTGCTTTCAACATCGGAGTTGACAGCTTTAATATCCTCCAAAGGTGTGCTTGAAAAAAACGAAACAATGCCCGACCTGGTACTAAACAACTGGGCCTGAGAAGTAACAGCAAGTGTAAGCAAAAAGAACAGCGAAAAAAATCGGATCATTTAAAAAAATGTTTGGTGCAATATGACCCATTACAAAGGAGAAGGGTTACCGGCAGGGCGATTTTTAACTATTGTATAACGATGGCCTCACTAATGCGCACATCGCTGAGCATACCGTTACAAATGCCTTTTATAGTTACCTGGGCACCTTTGGTTTTGCTGGTATTGGTTTGTTTTAAGGTGCAGAAAACCCCGGTCATAGCATCGCCGGATGATAAAAGTACCGTGGTTTTACCTTCCTGGTTGTCTTTAATTTCGGCAATTGTACCGGTTACCTCAATTGGTTTATCCAGGTATTTGGCGTTTGCGGCACTTTCGTCGGCCTGGTATTCGCTCACCAGTTGCGCTGCGGTTAGTACAATTCCTTTTTCGTTGGCAACATCTCTGCGGGGTTTGGTAAACAAATAATAAGCAATGGCTCCACCGCCTACAATCAGAATAAAAAATATAACAAGTGTAATTTTAAAGCCTTTGCTCATACATTATTTTTTTTGGTTACCAGCTATGGTTTTTTATAGCGTCATCGTTGCGTCGCAATCCGTTCGTCGGCAGTGCTTGTGGCAGCAATTACTACTCAGCCAAAATACACATTATTTTACATATTGCGCCACCGGTAAACGATTGCTGATACTGCGTGCTAGCGTTATTTCATCAGCATATTCCAGCTCGCCGCCAAAAGCAATACCCCTTGCAATGGTGGTTATGTTACAATTAAAATGCTGTACTTTTTTTTGAATGTAGTAAATAGTTGTATCGCCCTGAATGTTGGGATTGAGCGCAAAAATAAGTTCCTCGGTCTCTTCTTTTTGCACACGGTATACCAGGCTTTCAATATTTAACTGGTTAGGCCCCACACCATCTAAGGGTGAAATTACGCCACCTAAAACATGGTAAGTGCCGCTGAATTGCTGGGTACTTTCAATAGCTATAACATCCCTGATATTTTCTACCACACAAATCAGGCGCTGGTTGCGCATGCTGTTGGCGCAAATAGAACAAATATCAGCATCGCTGATGTTGGAACAACGCTGACAAAAACGAATGTCTGTTCGCATTTTTGTAATTACTTCTCCAAAATGCTTTACTTCCTCAATATCCTGCTTTAATAAATGCAACACCAGGCGCAACGCAGTTTTTTTACCAATGCCCGGGAGCCTGGAAAATTCGTTAACCGCATTTTCTACAAGTAAGGAAGGAAGTTGCATTTTGCAAATATAGTCCGTTACCAATAATTGACCCAGGCACCTGCCGCCATTAACGAAACCTTTAGGTGATCCGTCCCTTTTATAAATTGATCTCCTGCTCGTTATCCCAGTTAGGCCTTACATCAATCGAAACTTCAAGGTCGCGAACAATTTCGGGCTGGCGGCGTTCGCCAAAAAATTCACCGGTATCCCATTTGCCATTCTGGTTGGTATCATATAAAATTCTAACCAGGTAATTACCGGGCTTAACCAATTTTCGGGTCCAGTCTCTCTGGGTTATGGGCGATACTATTGCAATTACCTCGTTAGATACTAATTGTAACACGGGGTGCCTGCTGGTATCCAGGTTGTTAAAACGAATTTTCAGGCTGCCATATTCATCCTCCTTTTTGGTCATCATTCTAATGGTATCATTCTTTGCAAGGGTAATACCGGTTGAGTCGGCAAAAGCGTCTTTCTGAATAACCAGGTTAAAGGGGGTGTTAGCTGGCCATGGATGGCTTAGTGTAAAGGTGGTTAAGCTGGTATCGGTGGAAATTGTATAATTAGCGATAGGTTGAAAATCGGCATTGGTCAATTGTATTTTAGAACTATCAAATTTGGTAATAGGACGGTTGAACTGCAATTTTATGGGTTCCAGTATATCAATAGCGCCACCCTGTACACTGGCAGAAAACTTTAAAAGTTTGTCTTTTGCAGCCGCTGCTACCGTGGCAGCATTTGGTTTAACAATAACTGTTTTGGGCTTTTCAAATGCATATAAAGTTACATCCCGCAGGTTACTATCCAGGTTGATGGCCTGGCCGGCAAAAGCAAAAGGCCGGGTGGAGTCGTCGTACCGTTTGCTGAAACCGGTTGGAATGGCATATAAAGCAAAGGTGCCTGAAGGTAAATTTTTAAATTCAAAATTTCCCTTGCCGTCAATACGGGCAATGTAGCGTGGTTTTTCTTTGGCAACGGCACTATCATCCAGGTTTTTATGCAAAACTGCAATCAGGGTACTATCGGCTTTACCCGTTTCGGCCAGAAGCACTTGTCCACTGAGCGTATTATCATCAAGCCGACTGCCCGTTGAAAATATATAAGTGAAATTTTTAAAAATATTACCCTCATTCACATCTTTAATGGCATTACCAAAATCGATGGTATAGGTTGTATTTTCCTCCAGGGTATCGCGAAGCCTGACGTTTATGTTTTTAAGTTTATACTCAATGATGGGATTGTTTTTGGGAACAGGGCTTATTAACACATTTTCAAGCGGGTTGTCAAGATTTATGTATTCATCAAACGTGAGTGTAATGCGGTTACCGGAGTAATTGGTAGCGGAATCTGGTGGAAAGGAGGCAATGAGTACGGGGGGCAAAGAATCCCTTGGGCCACCACTGGGCGGAATTATGTTGGCGCAACCAGTAGCGCTAATGGCAGTAACTATTACAATAAAAATCCAAAAAAGTGAAAGGTAAACGGTTGCGGTTCTTTTCATTACTACTTTAAGTTCGATGCAAACTTAAGCGGATAATATTGTATGGTTTTTATTTTGGGTACTTTTTAAGGATTGCAACAGTTTTACTTTTTGCCTTGATGCAAAAAGTAACAAAAAGATCAAGGCTGATTAAAAACAGCTAAAATTTTAAATGACTGTCTAAAAACAAACAAGTCACAGCATTAGTAGTTTTTCGGGCAGCAGTGCAACCTACCACCAGAACATCAATACCCGGAATTGGTAACACCTCTTTGTTTTCTTAACGCCAGTCATTGAAAATTTTTTAACGCTTTTTTTAAGAGGCCGTTTGCCGAAATGGGTTATGTAGTTGCAGTGTGCGACGCAACGGCAGTT
>JBBSJX010000415.1:0-3727 GCA_038256825.1 Chitinophagales bacterium | reverse complement strand
TTCCAGGTTCAGCTCCTAGCAGCAGTGCAATGTTTAATGCGTTAGTTATCACTGTCAGATTTTTAAACCCTTTAAGTTTTATGGCAATTTCAGTTGTGGTTGAACCAGAATCGAGGATGATGGTATCACCAAGCTCGATAAATTCCAAACACTTTTGGGCAATTAGCTCTTTTTTGTCCAGGTTTTCCCGCTGTGCCAACGACACAGCTCTAACATTGGATTCAACATTTTTTAAAAAGGCCCCGCCGTGTTCTTTAATAACCAATCCATCCTTTTCTAATTTTTCCAGGTCTTGCCTGATGGTCGGTTCCGTTACTTTAAAAATCCTGGCGAGGTCTACAACTTTTGCAGAGCCATCTTCTTTAATAAGCTCGAAAATTTTTTCTCTGCGGTGATTTGCTGTCATAACCCCTAAAGTAGCCAATTACGGAGTTTATTATCATCATCGCCCACCCAAAAACAATAAAAAGAAAAATTTCATTCCTATTTTCAAAAATAATAAAAACAAATAGAAAAAAATAGAAAATTATTTGGAGCTGGAGTCTCGTTTAAACTTTTTATAATCAACTAACCTCTCTTAAGCTGGTAAATCCTGCAAAAAACCTGTGATTTGATTGGTGAGAAAAAAGGAAGCGGCAAAGAATAGAATGATGATTCCTATGACACAGATAACGGCAGATGTACTTCTGCCAACTCCAATGGTCTCTAACTTTTGGGCAATAGGAAGCAGTAAAATGGAAAATAAACACCCAATGGCTAAAGGCACTAAAAAGGGGCTTCCAAATAAAAGAATGACAAAGAACAAAAGAATTAACAGCAATAACTGGTTAAGCTTTTTTAATAAAGGTTGTTGCATACAAAAGAATCAGAAAAATTTATACCATCTTCCTGTCTTCATTAGTTTTTTAAAAAAATTGCGCCCTTGGTGTTCTTAGAAGCACCGCCGTTTATAAACAGCACGGTTGCAACACCGGGCAAGGTTTTTATATGGATGCAAAAAATAAGAGTTAATATTTTTTTCATATTAAGAACATATTGGCGTTACAATAGCCCCATAATTTGGCCAAAAATAAAACAGATGAATCAGGATACAAACAGCATAAACTGGTTTGAAATACCGGTAACGGATTTACAAAGAGCTAAACATTTTTACCAGCTAGCTTTTAGCATTCACATGGAAGAAATGGAAATGAATGGAGTTACTATGGCAGCATTTCCTTTCGCACCCGAATCTGCCACTGTATCCGGAGCATTGGTAAAAAATGAGCAACATCGGCCTGGCCAGGATGGGGTTTTGGTATATTTAAATGCAGAGCCTTCGATACAGCAGGTATTAGATAAAGCAGGTGCTGAAGGCGCCGAAATCATTCTACCTAAAACCATGATCAGCCCCGAAACAGGTTATATGGCCATTATCACAGACACTGAAGGAAACCGTATTGGCTTACATGCAACAGAATAGTTAACTAAACCCGAAGAACAATCCTAACCATGATTTCCATTCATCAATTCAGGCGCCTTAGCCGGAAACAAAAGCTTTTTGCCCTTGATAGAGGAGGTATAGATTTATCGCTTGCCTTATTTGAAGAGAACGAAAGCAGTATGCTCTTCTGGCTCCATAATTTTTATGTTGAAATCATTTTTAGCAAAGCAAGTCAGCAGGTAAAATCAGTACGATGCTTTAACACTACGAAAAAGCTTACCCCTTACCTGGAGCAAATTAATATTGACGAACTAACAATTTTACTTTCGTTTTCATAATGGAGATAGGTTGTTAGGTTGGATCATTCCCAATTGATGGTTTAAACACTTTCTTTTCAAGCATCAATTTTTAAAGTAGCTTAGTTCTTTATCAACCTGGTCGGCTGCAAGAAAAGTAGATGCGCTGTTGTGATTTGCTTTCAATTTTTAAAATTAAAAAGATAAACAAGGCTATTGGTGCAGAAATTAAAATTTGCCCTTCACCAATAGTGATCCATATCCTAAGTTTTTTATTAAACTGAGGGGCTTGTAGTTTGATATTTGCAAAAGCTTGTTTTAATAGCTTTGTTTCTACTGTAAAACTAATTCCATGTTTTTGTATAGATAATCCGTGGTTATGCAACTGTTACATATAAAAGGCAAATGTTTGTTTCCCTGCCGGTGGGTTGAATGGAATGAATTTAAGAGTAATTCTTGCTGCATAGCATACTTTTTATTTAATAAAATAACCCCCTGTTTTTGGTACGCCTACAAATTTTATATGCTTAGCGTCTTTCAATTTCTTGATATACCTTTCTGCTGTTGAAAGGCTAACACCCAATACCGATGCAATGGCCGGGGCTTTTAATCCTTGCGTTTTTTCTATTACTGAGTATATGGCGTTCAGCTCCTCATTTACACCTTCACTCTCGGCTTTAAAATGCAATTTTTTTACACCTTTTTTTACACCTTCATTTACACCTTTAGTGGCTTTGGTTTTTATAGAAAGGTCGGGAAAGGTTACAGTGGTTACATTTTCTTTATCCGTCCAAACGGGTACTCTAAAGCTATTCTTTTTGCAATCGCTAATCATCCGTAACGTGCCACTGCCCAGCATTTCGATGTACTTACGCACAAAGCATATTTGGGCAATATCAGGATTTCGTAGTATGGAGCTATGTTCCTTTTTTAAATCTATAATGGTGATGCCATCGGGCAAGCC
Organism: Chitinophagales bacterium; assembly: GCA_038256825.1. Classification (GTDB taxonomy): domain Bacteria; phylum Bacteroidota; class Bacteroidia; order Chitinophagales; family Chitinophagaceae; genus Segetibacter. The sequence goes on along the minus strand of JBBSJX010000415.1, from coordinate 1,044 downwards.
TCCGTAATTGGCAATTTCTGTTCTATCGCTAAAAATAGAAATCTGCAAAAAGCCATTTACTGAATTGTAATCCCGGTGAACCATTGCATTGAGCAAACCTTCACGGATAGCCATCAAAGGATAGTTCAATTTTTCTTTACGCAGGATGCCATCTACCACAATGTTTTTACCAAACGAAATTTCTATGAAATTGAGGATGGCGGTTATGTTTTGAAATAAACTGCCATCAAATGTTTTGTCGTTTAAAAAATTATCACCTGAAACAGTAGCCGGATAAATAGTAATTCTGACCTTAGACTGAGGTATAAAACGGGTAGGCTTTTTTCCAAACAATACCATACAGGCATTCGTAAGATTGCCATTCTGTATTAAGCCCATTTGAATTAGAAAATCTTCGGCATCTTCTATTACACTATTGGGCTTGTATGCTTTGTATAAGGCAATAGTTTGATTGATTTCTTCAGTATCTAAATCTTGCAAGGAAGAACCCAGCACTGTTCTACGCTCCCAATGAAAATCTGCATTCTTACGGTCTTTGATGAGTGAAGTTAAATTGCTGACAGATGACAATTTGGTAGCATCGTTTTCACGGGTAAATATTTTTCCTTTGTATTGGTATGGTTTTTTTGCACCTTCCCAAACACTGATGAGAATTAAATCTTTCTTTTTATAATTGACCACCTGTGTTAAAATAGGAGCCATGGGCTGTATGTATTCTACCAGCATTTTCTGAATAACCGCACACATTTTTTCAGCATCCTCTACACCAACAATTTTTTTGTTGTCTTCTATCCCTATAAGCAAATCCCCGCCTTGTGTATTGATAAAGGCTGCTATGGTTTTGGCAATAGCTTCTTTGTTTACAGCTGCTTTAAACTCTAAACGTGTGCCTTCCTGTTGTTCTAGCAGATTACCTATGATAAAACTATTTTCCATTTTTTGCCGTTTTTTCGTTTAGTATATTTTCAACAAAATCCATGTCGGTGAAATGTGTGTTTATATAAGTCATCATTTCGTCCAGGCGATAAAACTCCTGTGCCCAAT
>JBBSJX010000414.1:0-3736 GCA_038256825.1 Chitinophagales bacterium | reverse complement strand
TGCCTATAAAAGCATTTTTCCAAACGGTCAATAATCCTTTAAACGTTATTTTTTTATTATTCATTTTTTGCTCTTTACCTGGTTAATGCAAAAAACCCACCAGCCCAAAATCCAATGCTTTAAAAATTATAATAACTACAAGAGGTTTAGCCGTTTATAATCAACAGGATAAGAAAAGAGGAAATGTGGGGTGTTAATAATCTTCTACATTGATTTGCCGGTGATGTGATTGCGACCCTTCCATAAACTCCCGCATATACGCATAAGCTTCAACTTAAGACTTCGATTATTTCGCTAAAACTTCTACCAGGCACTGGTTTGACGCGAATGAGTTGTAATACAGAGTTAAGAATATCCTGGTTGGTGGAATTTATTTTTTTTAGCCCCCATCAACGCTATATTTTGGTAAAAAAAGGTGAATTTCAAAAACCTTCTTCCAAAAGGTCGGCTCTTCAAGCCTTGAAAATAACAATTACAATAATTCCTCCAACAGGGTAGGAATAGATATAAATTGATCCACGAGAAATTATGCGGAAAAAGATGCCATAAAAAGATGTGGTATAAGTGAGTGACACAACGATGTTTATTAGAATTCCTACTGTTTGTCCCCAAGAAAAACCGTTAAGTTGACGCCTATGCGGATAGCTGGGACGGCAGGATTACCCACGTTATTATAAAAAACTGCATTTAAACGGAGTACCGAAAGCTAGCGGTACAACAATGTTGCAAAATGTAAAAATGCGTGTATCCCAAAAATTAAAGACATAAAAAAAACCTGCTGATTGGCAGGCTTTTTAATTATTTCAACTAAAATTATGCTACTTCAACGTTTGCATTCTTTGTTTGTCTTTTTCTTGATTCTTCGTCCAACATTACTTTACGCATACGAACGTTTTTAGGCGTAACCTCAATACACTCATCTTGCTGAATGTACTCCATACACTCTTCTAAAGTAAACATGATTTTAGGAGCGGCACGGCTGGCATCATCGCTTCCGCTGGCGCGGTGGTTGGTTAATTTTTTAGGCTCGGTTGCGTTTACCACTAAATCGCCTGGCTTAATATGCTCGGCAATAATCTGTCCTGCGTAAACATCTTCTCCCGGATCCACAAAAAACTTGCCGCGATCCTGTAATTTATCAATAGAGTAACCGGTTGTTTTCTCACTGTTTTTCGAAATCAAAACACCATTACTTCTTCCGGGAATAGTTCCCTTCCATGGTTTGTATTCGTTAAAGCGGTGCGCCATAACGGCTTCACCGGCAGTGTTGGTAAGCATTTGAGAACGAAGACCTATCAAACCTCTTGATGGGATATCAAACTCAAGGTGTTGCATTTCACCTTTGCTTTCCATAATCAACATTTCACCTTTACGCTGGGTTACCAGGTCAATAACTTTTCCGCTAAATTCCTGCGGAACGTCTACAACCAATACCTCGTATGGCTCGTGTTTTTTACCATCAATGTTTTTTACCAAAACCTGTGGGTTACCAACGGTTAGCTCATAACCTTCGCGGCGCATGGTTTCAACCAATACACCTAAGTGAAGAATACCGCGGCCATAAACTAAAAAGCTATCAGCACTGTCCGTATCTTCTACCCTTAATGCAAGGTTCTTTTCAGTCTCCTTCATCAAGCGATCGCGTAAGTGACGGCTGGTAACAAATTTTCCGTCTTTACCAAAAAACGGCGAGTTGTTAATGCTGAACATCATACTCATGGTAGGCTCATCAACACTAATAACAGGTAAACCTTCCGGGTTATCAATATCAGCAATGGTATCGCCAATAGTAAAATCTTCCAATCCTACAACGGCACATATATCACCGGCTAAAACCTCGGTAACTTTTCTTTTACCAAGTGATTCAAAAATGTATAGTTCTTTTACTTTAGATTTTTTTATGCCGTTTGCAGTAACCAGGCTAAAAGGTTGACCTTCTTTAATTCCGCCTCGGTTTACTTTTCCAATAGCTACACGGCCTAAAAAGGTTGAGTAGTCAAGTGAAGTAATCTGTAACTGGAGGTTTCCTTCCGGTACTTTAGGCTCAGGAACATATTGCAAAATACCATCTAACAATGGTGTAATATCTTCGCTTTGCTCGTTCTTGCTGTTAAACCAGCCATTTTTACCCGAACCGTAGAAAGTAGGAAAATCCAACTGCTCTTCGGTAGCATCCAGGTTAAAAAACAATTCAAAAACTGCATCATGTACTTCGTCGGGCCGGCAGTTTGGTTTATCAACTTTATTAATAATTACAATTGGTTTTAAATTTAATTGTAATGCTTTTTGCAAAACAAAACGGGTTTGAGGCATTGGTCCTTCAAAAGCATCAACCAATAAACAAACTCCATCAGCCATTTTCAAAACCCTTTCCACTTCACCACCAAAATCAGCGTGACCTGGGGTATCAATAACGTTAATCTTAATACCTTTGTAAACAACTGAAGCATTCTTACTAAAAATGGTGATACCACGCTCTTTCTCAAGATCGTTACTATCCATAATAAGGTCACCTGTTTCCTGGTTGGCACGAAACACATTGGTTTGGTGCAAAATTCTGTCAACCAGTGTTGTTTTACCGTGGTCAACGTGTGCAATGATGGCTATATTTCTAATGTTCATACCCAAAACCCCTGCGGGCTTTTAAAATTTTGTGATTACAAAACCCCTTTATTGCTTCCAATTGAGATTGCAAGGGGCTCTTTTAAGGCGGCAAAGGTAGGCATTTACAACGGTTTTCTATCTTCATTAACAAAACTGTAATCTGGCTACTACCTATAGTAATTAAGTGGCACGAGTTTTTAAGCCTAATAAGGAATTAAAACTTTGGAGGAATTTTTATGGAAAACGATTCGCAATTCAACCAAAATAACCCCCCATCATCCAATAACGACAAGGGGCAAGAACTTAAAGGAAATAAGGATGGCACAAAAGGAAGTCCTCCCGCATCCGATATTCCAAATGGAGGTGGAGATGCAGAAAAACAACCTAAAGAGCATACCGGCAAAGACACTGAAATGGGTGGATCTACGGGTGGTGAAAGTAAAAATGATAAAAAAGACCCTCATCAATAACCAATTGGATTTAAAGCAATAAATACAATAATGGCTAAATTCCGTACGTTAGCCATAACTCAACCTGTTGAAAAAAATTGCTTTATACCTAATTATAATTTTATACCTGGTTGCGGGTGTTAATCATTTTTGGCATCCACAATTTTATTTAAGGTTAATTCCACCATATCTACCCTGGCCCCATTTAATAAACCACGTATCGGGTGTTATTGAAATCGTTTTAGGTCTGTTGGTGGCTTTCCCTCAAACTCGTAAAATGGGCGCAATTGGCATCGTCTGTTTATTGATAGTTTTCATACCTTCCCATATTTATTCCATACAAATTGCCTGTCCATCAAATAATGGGTGTATCACGCAATGGATTGCCTGGATCCGCTTTTTCGTCATTCACCCCGTTTTAATTGCCTGGGCATGGTGGCTCCGTAAATAAATAAACTATAAAATTGAAGGGTTATTGTATAATGGTACCAGCATTATTGCTACTATTGAGCATTGTTGCGTCGCATTTCGTTCATCGGCAACGCGCTATTGAGCTATATCCGCATTGTTTAAAAAAATAGCATAAATGCCATCCTAAAATAGCAATTTCATTTTCCTAATGTTTTTAAAGCCTCCTGAAAATATTAAAGATCAGGGTTAACAACAGGCTGATTAATATCATT
>JBBSJX010000413.1:0-3736 GCA_038256825.1 Chitinophagales bacterium | reverse complement strand
AGAAATTAATTTATTACAGATCCCTGCCTGTTTACTATAAAGTCTATTATTTCATCGAGTGGTAGGCCAGCACGGTTGGCAGCATCCTGTATTTCATCGCGGGAAACATTGGAGGCAAAGCTTTTTTCTTTAAAGCGTTTTTTCACACCTTTTACATCCATGCCGTCGTAACCATTGGGGCGCATTAACGAGTAAGCATGAATTAAACCGCTCAATTCATCAAAAGCAAACAGCATCTTGTCCATTTTTGTTTGTGGGTCCACTCCAAAATGTGCCGGACCATGCGAGGCAATTGCACGAAGAATTTCAGGATCTACCTGGCGGCTTTCCAATTCCTCAATAATTTTTTTACAATGCAAATCTGGCCATTGATCCCAATCGGCATCATGTAATAAACCCGCCATTTGCCAACGCCATTGGTCTGCCTTGGGTAAGCTTTCCTTTTCTTTTGCCCAGCTAAACATTAAATGCCCCACCTGTTTCATGTGCAGCTTTAACCGTTCATTTAAAACCCATTGGTTTAATAAATCGTTGGCTTCATCGCGGGTTAAAACATTTCCCTTATTTGCAGGGTTTCCAAACTCGGATCGATTTAATTGTAAGCTCATTTATACTGTTATTGATTGGGATTTATGAATACAGAACCTTCTATTTTTCGATAGCATTTTTTTGTAACATTAAAGTGCACATACTTCGGTAATCGCTCACATTTACGGATTTTAGTGGTTCAATAAAACTAAGTTGGTGTGTAAACATAATTTCTTCCAAAAGTGAGCGGGTTAAAAGAAAACGGGTTGATGTATCAGGGAGATAGTAAACTCCATCTTTAATTAATATTACTTGGTTTTCAATACCAATATCGGTGGTCATGCGAATAAATATACTGCCATTAGGTTTTAGCACTCGTACCATTTCGGCAAACATTTTTATAAACTGTTCAGTGGTTTCGGCAAAATGCAAAACGGCACTTGAAATAACATGATTAAAAAAATTATCGCCAAAAGGCATTTGCTCCACATTGGCAACCTGCAAACGTAAAGCGGGCAATTGTGGATTATCAGCTTTTAAATCGTTTATACAATTACTGTTCTGATCAATTCCATAAATACATAAATTGTTTTGCAGAAACCAGTGCATATTTCGGCCTGCACCACACCCGGCATCTAAAATGGTTTCGTTTTCATTATATCTTCCTTTTAAAATCTGGTCGATGAGGTATAGATCCGTATCACCAATAATATTGTGTATTGTTAAATTGCTCATTCGGTCTGTTGGTTTTTTAATCAGCATTTTACATATTTCCAATTGCGTTTCTTTCCTTTCCCTAAGCCATTCAGTTGCGGTAATTATGTATATTAAATTAATTTGCCAGCGTATTCGTAATTAATTCCTTTCCTCGTCCCGTAAAATTTAATTTAGATGCTTCTAATCTTCCAGGTTCACTCATTTTATTCCACGTTTTTTTTAATATCCGGGTAACCTGGTCATCATTTGAATGTTTGAGAATAAAATCAGCATATTGAAATTGGAGAAACACAAGGCATAAGGCATTTTCCATTATTTGAACTTCAACATCAGACTTCAGGTTTTCTTTAAGAATAATTTGCTGCACCCTGGTAACTGCCTCCGTTTCGTAACCAGCAGTTATCATCAATTCGCCTGCTGTTTTTGCATGAAATTTTTTAAGGTCTTTGCGCCAGTTCAGGTATCCTGCTTTTCCTTCGGGATACTCCTGCCTGGGGCTTTTCCACCTTCCAATGTGCTGTGCACGGGATGCCAGTAATAAATATTCACTTGCTATGGGTGTTAATTTATTTACCCAATTATATAACTGGAGCGCATAAAAATATTCCGCAGGGTTTGTTTCCCCTTCCCACACAACTATGTTCGTATCACTTTGATTGTATTCATCAAAAAGCTTAAAGGCATGGTCCATTTTATTCATACATAATATTTAAGGTCATTTTAAAGGGTAGCATTTGCCAATAAAATTACTAAAGGCATAAAAACCATTATCTCAGTTGAATTAAGGTGTTAATTACCTGATGCATTAATTGATTGGATAAAATTATTAATTGGGATGGCCACTTCGTCAGGATGGGTGTACAACGAAAAATGATCACCCGGTACCTCATAATATGCTTCCTTAGGAGGCCTTACAATTTTATCGCCTTTTGAGTGAATCCGTAAATCAGGCTCAATAGGTTTTGGTAATTGAGGGTTGAGGGCCACTTTAACCTGGTTGATCACATTAATTTTATCTCCTTTCTTAAGCAAATTAAAAATGTGGTTTACAATTGGTTTTGATGGTTTTTTATAGTACTGAATATTTAGTATCAGCCATTTAATAAAATTGTTGAAAAATATTTCACTCCGCACTGCGCCTTCAATTATTTTATAGCTTGAAATAGGAACAACAATCCTGTTTTTATGGGTGTATGATGCTATTTGTATGATTTTGCAGCCGGTTAAATATTTAAGGTATAATGCGGTAAGTCCGCCGAGCGAGTGGCCGATAACCAGGTCTTTATCGGTAACCTGGTATCGCGCTGCAACTTCCCTTGCATAATCTAAGCCTGTGAACTTTCCGCGGGGATGGTTGCAAAACAATTGCCAGGTATTTAGAACCAGTTTTTCACCCGGAATAAAGGGTAGTAAATGATCAAAAATAAATTCGTCTTCGCCCAGGCCGGGTATAAAAATTAAACGCATTAATAAAACTAATAAGGATTATTTAATTACACCAAATGTTTTCACTAATCTCGTTTTAGGTACCGTTGATTTAAGCAAAAAAAAGATCCATGCTGTGCAGAAAGTACAAGAGTGCGACGCAACGATGCCGCTATGAAAAGTAAAAGCTGGCTACCCCAAAAATAGCACCTGATATATTACGTTTATTGATAAAACACTACAATTCATAAACAATTACCTTCGTTGCCATTTTAAACAATATGACTTTTACAGATTTAAACCTGAATACCCCTTTGCTGAATGCTTTGAGCGATTTAGGATATACAACGCCAACCACTATACAACACCGGGTTTTTAACGTAATGATGTCGGGGAAAGATGTTTGTGGTATTGCACAAACGGGTACGGGAAAAACGCTGGCTTATTTGCTGCCTTTGTTGCGGCAATGGAAATTTTCGAAAGAAAAGAATCCTACGGTACTCATTTTAGTACCTACCCGCGAACTGGTGGCACAGGTGGTAGAAACTGTAAATAAGTTAACTGCTTACATGAATGTAACCGCTGTTGGTGTGTACGGCGGTACAAATATTAACACCCAAAAATATGAAGTAGAAAAAGGGGTAGATGTGTTGGTTGCAACACCGGGGCGATTATACGACCTGGCTATGGCAGGCGCTTTTAAAGTTAAAACCATTAAGAAACTGGTAATAGATGAAGTGGATGAAATGCTTAACCTGGGTTTTAGAACGCAACTAAAAAACATTCTGGACTTATTACCGGATCGCAGGCAAAACCTGTTATTTTCTGCAACCTTAACGGACGATGTGGAGCTTTTAATGAATACTTATTTTGATGAACCGGTAAAGATTGAAGCGGCTCCCACGGGCACCCCTGTTGAAGGAATTGTGCAGGTTGGCTATGAAGTTCCAAATTTTTACACCAAAGTGAACCTATTGGAATTGTTGCTATCAATGGATGAAAGCATGACCAGGGTATTGGTTTTTGTTGCCACTAAAAAACTGGCCGATGAACTTTATGAGCCTTT
>JBBSJX010000412.1:0-3744 GCA_038256825.1 Chitinophagales bacterium | reverse complement strand
TTATGCTATTATTTCAGGTAAAGGGTTCATTTACTTAATAAAAGAACATGATAAGGTTGTGCTATCAGAATAAAGCGAAATAAACATAAACCAGAAAAAATAGCCAGTAAAAAAATACTGCAAAGGACTGACTGACTAATTTATGTATATGCTAAAAATGTAAAAAAAACAGTTATAAAATAATGCACACATATATATTTGCGATTCCATAACAAATAAAATTTAAAATAAAAGAGGTGGCCTGGTCTTTTAGTAAGTTTTTTACTTAAAAAAATACCAGTTCTATTTTAAATGTTCAAGAATTAAAAAGAATTATAAACAGTAAACTTATAATGAATATTAAAAAATTTCTACTCCCATTTCTTCTCATAATAATTTCCGTAGTTGCAAAAAGTCAAAAAACGGACACGTCCAAACTGAAAGTATTTATTGATTGCAGAACAGGCTGCGATTTTAACTACATAAAATCCGAAATAAATATTGTTGATTTTGTTATTAACCGCACCGTAGCCGATGAGCATGTTTTGATAACTGCCCTCGGTAACGGAACAGGCGCTGTTCAATACAAAATTGAATTGTATGGACAAAACAGGTTTGCAGGCTATAAAGACACGGTGGTATTTTTTGTAAAACCCAATACTACACCTTCTGAACGACGGGATATTATGCTACAGAATTTAATGGTAGGTTTAACCCCGCTTATTGCAAAAACCGTATACGCCAGCAATATTAAACTCTCAATGAAGGCTACAGGTGCTCCTGGCCGCCCGGCATTTGAAAGTGACAACCATGATAAATGGGATTTCTGGGTTTACAGAATTGCGGCCCGGGGCGATTTAAGTGCCGACCGGGTTTATAAAAACAATACTTTAAGTTCAAATTTTTCGGCGAACCGTACAACCGATAAGTTGAAGATTGAATTCAATGCCAACTGGAGTTTACGCAACACGGTATATACGTATGAAACCGCAACTGATACCAGTAAGTACGTAGTAAAAAATAATGATTATGGATTGTATCATAATATTGTGCGGGCATTTAGTCCACACTGGAGTTATGGTTACCAGGCCAGTTTTACGAACAGTACGTTTAGTAACATAAAGGAAAGAATATACGTAAACCCGGCAATTGAATACAATGTTTTTGACTACAAAGAGGTAAATAACCGCTTTTTTGTTGTTCGTTATGGATTAGATGTTAACTATAGCCATTATTTTGATACTACTATTTACAATAAAATACAGGAAACTTTATACGGGCATCGTTTTTCGGCGGCTATAACGCTAAACAAAAAATGGGGCACTTTTAATAGTGGGGCTTATTATCGCAATTTTTTTCACGATTGGAAATTACGATCGATGGGAATTAATGCCAATGCTGATGTTAGGGTTACCGGCGGATTATCTTTTTTTGTTAACGTTAATGGCAGCGTAGTTAAAAACCAGATTAGCCTGGTAAAAGGCGGCGCCACCGAACAGGAAGTGCTCACCCGCAAAAGGCAACTGGCTAGTAATTATAATTACAGTACTTCGTTTGGCCTGGCCTTTAGGTTTGGAAGTATTGTAAATAATTTTGTAAATCCACGTTTTGATGGCTATGGCGGTTTTTAAAATTTAATGGAAAATGCTCATGCACGCAATGCGGTACAAGAGTGCGACGCAAGAATGCCCCGGTTAAAGATTTACCGATAGGTCCAAAAAAAATCAACATTATATCGAGTAGTTTAACATTAGAATCAAAAGAATAGGTTGACTGAAAATTAATCAGACAACCTATTTTTTTGTAGACAAGTTTAATTTTATACTTCCTTTTTTACAAATACAATTTTACTACGGTCGGCCTTGTAGATATCCTCAAAAAATTTAGCAAGTAACAAGTAGTCGGATGGAGGATACTGACCAGAATTTCGCTCACTTATCCTCAGCATTTCTACCTGGTTTTCTTTAACGGTAAACTTTATACTGTACGTGCCAAATTTTGAAGTTAAGGTTACATTTTTTGGAATTGCCTCCGGCTGATATCCTGCGGGCAAATTAATAATTACCGTATCAATATCGCGATAAGCATAATCAAACTTTATATCATATTTGCGGGGCATTTCAATATTTAATTTTGCACCCATTTTATTAAACAGGTTTGGCTGAATAAAAAGGCGTTTGCCTGTTACACTTGCATAATTTGGAGCGGTCACTTTTAGAAATTCGTTGATGGATGGAATTTTTCCTTTTTGTTCGTGGTATTCTGATTTTTCAATATTGTACGTAGGCAAATTCAACGCATTGTTTAAATAACGCTGCCGTTGCTCCGGGTTGGTTTCGTGCATTAAAGAATGCTGCAACTCCTGTTGCTCACCAGTAAAAAATGTAAATACATCGGCATTAAGGTTTCCTTCCTCATCAATTATTGCATTTACCTTTCGTTGTTGCTGGTTATCGTTTACCAGGTATACCGGCGTGTTTACAACATGACCACCATCATCTGCAATTAATAATGCTTTTCGGTTACCGGTTGAAGTTCCCATGTAGCCATAGCTACTTGTCTGGCTGGTGCACTCAAGCCACATGGTATCTTTATTATTGGGGATACACATAATTGCATGGTTAAAATAGGGCGCAGAAAAATCCTCCCATAAACCTCGCCTGCCCTGCCCGGAATTTACCAAAACATAGTTTGCATTGATGCCCGCTTCCTTTAATATGCTCACCATATAGTTTGACAGCGCCTTACAATCGCCATAGCGTTTTGTTGCAACATAAGTAGCATCAAAGGGTTGCCAGCTACCTATACCTAACTGAATGCTGATATACCGGGTATTTTTTTGAAGGTATTCATATAATACCTTGATTTTTTCCTCGGTAGAGGATAAGCCATTTACCAGGTTGCGAATAGCTGCTTTAGTGTTCTCGGGCAACTGATCCCTGCCATTATTAAGTTGTTTTACAAACGAACCCAGCGATTGCCAGGTAGCCATATTGCCTTTATACCCTCCTATTTCAAAATCGGTAGCCGCCAGAAAAACGTTAGGAGTTATATCGGTAAAGGAGGGTTGATATAATTCTTCCAGGATAGGAATAGCATTATTTAATTGCCAGGTATATGTTTTAATGGAAGGATCATTTTTTACCAGCGGGTTACTTGTAAGAAATGATTTGTAACGGATATTATAGTTTGCCGGGCACTCCACAATAAACTTACTTTGCTGCACCGCAAATTTTTCATCTTCTATCGGCTGCCAATGCGGAAGAAAGAAAAGTCCGTTTAAAACATTATCCTCTTCATATTCTATGGTGTAGGGATATTGCGTATGATAAAAATTGTGTCGCTTTAACCGGCTGTCGGTAATTAAACTCATTTCATCATCGTAAGAAACATCTAATATATCCTTCTTTTTAACTGTCTTAAGTTTTTTGCCTGTTGCATCGTATAAGGTTCCTGATATTTCCTCGATGGTGGAGGTTTTGCTATAACTACTGGTAAAACCGGCATGCTGCTGACCTGCTTCATTAAAAATGGTAATTGCGTAAATATGTTTTACCAACGCCTTTGAAGGAGAAATAATAGTTACTTTTAAAATTTCGCTACGCTTTACTACATCAGCATTCTTTTTTAAGGAGTCGGGTATTAAAGCAACATCATATAACTGCGCAAAATTTATAAATGGCAATGCCAGCAAGAGTACTGTAAATAATTTTTTCATAAAATGTTTTAGCTCTTTTTAAATACAATTTGCTCGCTTTGCTTTTT
>JBBSJX010000411.1:0-3749 GCA_038256825.1 Chitinophagales bacterium | reverse complement strand
CCCCTGAAATTCTAAACCACAGTATACCAGCAGATGCAGACCCTCAAAGTTACCAACCGGTTAAAATAGAAGGAGGCCTTTTAAAATCGCCGGCTTTAAGCATGACCAATACTAAAAAAGACAGCATTAAAACCAGGAAAGTGGCTTTTTTAGTCGCTGATGGTGTAGAGGATGATTCGTTAAATACCGTTAAAGAAGCGTTGATAAATGCAGGGGCTATGGTAGAAATTATTGCTTTACGAGGAAAATTTATTACTGAAAACGACCAGGAATTAAAAGCAGATAAAACCCTGCTCACCGTTGCTTCGGTTTTGTATGATGCAGTGTATGTACCCGGTGGCACCAACAGTGTCGCTTCTATTGAAGCGGAACCGGATGCCATACATTTTTTAAACCAGGCTTTTAAACATTGCAAGGCTATAGCGGTATCATCAGATGCAAGGCAGGTTTTAGAAGCAACCTATTTTGCAAAAAAATTACCGGAAGATAACAGTGATGAAACAGTGATGAGCGAAGGGGTAATAGTTGGCGGTAATGCTGGTGAATTGGCCAGGCAGTTTATTGCAGCCATTGCACAACATCGGTTTTGGGAGCGGGAAACGGCACGAAAAGTACCGGCATAAATAAACTATTTATAACAAAAAAAATCCGCCCTTGCTACAAGGCGGATTTTTTTGTTTAAGCACTTTATTAATCTTCAATAGCCCGGTTAATAAAGCGAATAAGTGGTTGGATCGTTTCAAAGGCAGAACTGATATTTTTTACCAGGTCGGTACTTTTTAATTCTTCATCAGTTAAAGGTTTCATTGCTACAAAGCTTTTGAGCTTCAGGTATTTTATTGCAGGATTATCTTTCTCGTAGCCTTTAGGTTCGCGGCTTAAAGTATCTTCAGAATCTAGATCTCCGAACTGAACAGCAAATTTTTTATCGTGTAATATTTTGTTGAATTCATCCCAGCAATAATCAACCTCCTGCCGTACTTTTTTTAATACCGGTGCTTCGGGCATCCATAAGCCACCACCAACAAAACTTTTGTTGCCGGGTTCGCAATGAAAGTAATACCCGCCAAGCGGCGACTTTTTTCCATCCTTATTCAGGTAGGCGCCCATGTTGCTTTTGTAAGGCGATTTGTTTTTACTAAAACGGATGTCGCGGTTTTGGCGGAATACACAATCCTTAGCAGTTAAAGTTTCAATACCTTCTTCTTTTTTGCCGAACTGTTTAATCACCTTATCAATTACTTCAGCAAAGTTTTCTTTTGCAGCTAAAAAATCCTCCCGGTGCGCATCCATCCAACTTTTATCATTATTCTCTTTAAGATTTTTTAAAAACTTTAAAGTAGCGGCTTGTATCATATTTATTACTGTTGGTGAAGAGGCCGGTTTATTTGTTGGCGATTATTTCTCAACCAATTTTATAAAGTCGTCTTCACTAATTATTTTAATGGTATTTATTTTTTTAGCTTTTTCAAATTTGCTACCAGCATCTTCGCCCACCACCAGGTAATTTAATTTGCTGCTTACGCTTCCCAAAAGCTTACCTCCATGTGCTTCCACCAGTTCTTCAGCTTCGCTGCGTTTTAATTTACTTAGCGAGCCGGTGAATAAAAAGGTCTGGCCATTTAATCCACCTTCAATAACAGCGGCTTTTTTGGTATTGTTCATCTGAACGCCCAATTCCTCCAGGCGTTGTAGCATTTCTACGTTCTGTTCATTTTCAAAAAACTGGTGAATGCTTCCGGCAACTTTAATACCTATATCTTCCAATTGTTGCATTTCCTCCACCGAAAAGGTTTTTAAATCCAGTAAATGGTTAACATGGTTGGCTAAAGTTTTTGCAGTGGTTTCGCCTACAAAGCGAATGCCCAGCGCAAATACTAATCTATGTAATGGTTGATTTTTAGATGCTTCAATAGCCGCCTTTAAATTGTCAATGGATTTTTTTCCAAAGCCGCCCATTTCCCCGATCTTTTCGTAATCCAGGGTGTAAATACCGGGAATATCTTTAAGCAAATCCAGCTCGTAAAATTTGCGCACATTGGCTTCGCCAAAACTCCTGATGTCCATTGCATCTTTACTAACATAATGGGCCATGCGTTCAATTACCTGGGCGGGGCATTCTATATTTATGCAGCGCCAAACCGCTTCTGCCTCTTCCTTAAAAAGTTCACTATTACAAACCGGGCAGGTTTTTGGAAAAGCAATATCTTTTTCCGTTCCATCCCTTAATTCAGGTAACGACTTAACAATGTAGGGAATTACATCACCTGCTCTTTCCACCAATACGGTGTCGCCAATCATCAGGTCTTTCTCCTTAATAACTTCTTCATTAAAAAGAGAAATAGAAGTAACCGTAACCCCACCAATTAACACGGGTTCAATTTTAGCTACGGGTGTAACGGCTCCCGTTCTGCCCACCTGAAACTCAACTGCCCTCAGTTTTCCTGTTGCCTGCCGCGCTTTAAATTTAAATGCAATGGCCCAACGGGGATGATGGGTGGTCATGCCCATTTTTTCCTGCAATTCCAGGTTGTTCACCTTTATAACCATTCCATCAATTTCGTATGGAAGATCGTCGCGCATTTTTTCATAATCCTGCACATGGTCAATTGCGGCCTGTATACCTTTCACCACCATCTTTTCTTTTTTGGGACTGCGAAAGCCTAAATCCCAGAGCATATCCAGCGTGCCGGAATGTGTATGTAATTTTTCATCTTCTGTTTTACCCGGAACATTGGTATGGTAACTCACATTATATAAAAAGGCTTCCAGGTTGCGTTTGGCAACGTCTTTTGGGTCTTTCATTCTTAAGCTTCCCGAGGCTGCATTGCGTGGGTTAGCCAGGGGAGGTAGGTTTTGCTCAGCCAAACTATCATTGTATTTTTTAAACGATTTTTTCGACATCATCACTTCCCCTCTGATTTCTATATGCTGCACTCCATAGTTAGAAAAGTTGGCTGATAAAGGAATAGAGCGAATTTGCTTAATGTTGGTTGTAATGTCGTCGCCTTCAATACCATCGCCACGGGTAGCGCCCCGGGCCAGGCAATCATTTTCGTAAATCAACGAAATGCTGGCGCCGTCAAACTTTGGCTCAATGCAATATTCCACCTCGGTTAGTTTGGTAAGTTCCCTGGCTTTGCGATCCCAGTCCAGCAAATCTTCTGCGTTATAACTATTTTCAAGGCTAAGCATGGGCACCAGGTGCGGTACTGTGTTAAATGCAGCGTTTAAACTATTACCCACCCGTTGCGTGGGCGAGGTGGCATTGATTAATTCAGGATGCGCCACCTCAATTTTTTCCAGTGTTTTAAATAACTGGTCATATTCCGTATCCGAAATCAACGGGTCATTCAGCACGTAGTAGCGGTATTCATGAAAGCGAAGCACCTCTCTTAAGTCTTCAATTACTTCAAAGGCTTTTTCGGTAAAATTTTTTGCAACCAGTTCATCCGTTAGTTTTTTAAATTCTTTTATTTTTTCGCTTGAATACATAAGTAAAAATTGGGAGGTAAAGTTAGTTGAGAAAATACAATTTGAGTGGCAAACGCTTGCTATTGATTGTTGTTATTTGGTTACCAACTACGGTTTTTTATGGCAACATTGTTGTGTCACTCTCTTGTACTTTTAGTTTTTTATGTCAACAGTTTTTTAACCTGACCGGCCACTGACGGTTCACTCTTTCGTGCTATTTGTTTTTATAGCAACATGGTTCGAGCCTGACCGGCCATTGACGGTTCACTCCCTTG
>JBBSJX010000410.1:0-3750 GCA_038256825.1 Chitinophagales bacterium | reverse complement strand
GTAGTATCGCTTGCAGGTTTTTGTTTAAGCAGTAAAGAGCCTACTTACAAAAATGCCATCGCTTCCATTGATGGAAATATTTGCAGGTGCACCGGTTACAAATCAATTGAAAAAGCGGCGGGCAGGGTAGCCGGATTATTGGAAGAACGTAATGGGGGAGAGCCCATCTTATTTGCAACCCTCACTAAAATATTACCAGGTTATTTCAATCATATTCAGGAGCGATTATCAAAGTTGCCATCCAATCAAAAAACTTCTCCGGGCACCGAAAAGCTTGTTGGTGGCGGAACCGATTTATATGTGCAGCAACATGATAAAATGGTAGATGCAACAATTGATTTTATTGCGGTAAACAGCGAGTTAAAAGGAATAAAAAAAATAGGAAATAAATGTGTAATTGGTGGCGCCGCTACCGTGTCGGATATTATCAACTGTAATTTCTTCAGCGATTATTTTCCCGGGATTTTATCCTTTACCAAATTGGTATCATCTACACCCATCCGCAATATGGCAACCATTGCGGGCAACTTTGTAAATGCTTCACCTATCGGGGATCTTACCATATTTTTTCTTGCCCTGGATGCAGAACTTACTTTAAAATCCGGTGATGAAACAAGGGTAGTTGCCTTGAGAAATTTTTATAAAGGCTATAAACAACTGGATAAAACGCCCACTGAGTTTATTGAAAAAATATCGTTTGATTTACCTGCTCCCGGCACGCTCTTCAATTTTGAAAAGGTTAGTAAACGCACCCATCTGGATATTGCAAGTGTAAACACAGCAATCAGTATTCGTGTTGAAAACAATTTTGTTGTTGCTGCCGGCTTATCGGCCGGTGGGGTAGGACCGGTTCCCCTGTTTTTAAAACAAACCTCGGCATTTTTAACAAGCAAAAATATTGATGAAATTTTAGTGGAGGAAGCGATTGAAATTGCCTTGTCCGAAATTTCGCCTATTAGTGATGCCCGGGGTACGGCGGCTTATAAGCAACGCCTGTTATCACAATTAATTAAAGCCCATTTTATTACTTTGTTTCCTGCGCTTAACGTAGAAAAACTTTTGAATATAGCACATGAAGAATATTGATTCATTTACGCACACACGGGGTGAATCCATTTACCTGGATGATATACCAGTATTGAGAGGAACCTTGTATGGTGCAGCTTTTGGTTCGCCCATAGCCCATGGAAAAATTACCCAACTGGATTTATCAGTGGCAGAAAAAATGCCGGGTGTGGTGCGCATATTTACATTTAAGGATGTGCCCGGAAGAAACCAGATTGGAGGCATTGTATCTGATGAACCGTTACTGGCCGAAGAGTATGTACATTTTATTGGAATGCCGGTAGCCTTTGTAGTTGCTGAAAGCACTGCGCTGGCCCATGCTGCTATTAAAAAAATAATCATTCAGATTGATCCGTTACCTGTTGTTACAGATCCCCGGGTGGCAAAAGAAAAAGGAGAGCTCATTGTTCCTCCACGCACTTTTAATTTAGGCGATACAAGCGCAGCATGGCAACAATGTGCCCATGTTTTTGAAGGAACAGCTTTCACCAACGGGCAGGAACATTTATACATTGAAACCCAGGGTGCGTATACTATTCCAACAGAAAACAACAGCATAAAAGTTTACTCCTCAACACAGGGCCCAACCGCGGTACAGCGGCATATGGCCGATGTTTTAGGTATACCCATGCACCGCCTCGAAGTGGATGTTACCCGCCTTGGTGGTGGTTTTGGCGGTAAGGAAGACCAGGCAACCATGTGGGCCATCTTATGTTCGTTGGCTACCTATCATTTAAAACGCCCGGTAAAATACGCGCTGGATCGGTTGGAGGATATGTTGATGACGGGCAAGCGAAATCCCTATTCATCTGATTTTAAAATTGGTTTGGATAACGACCTTAAAATTGTTGCATACGAAGTTACTTTTTATCAAAATGCAGGTGCTGCTGCCGATCTTTCTCCGGCAGTTTTAGAGCGTACTTTGTTTCATAGCACCAACACCTATTTTGTTCCAAATGTTACTGCCACGGCTTATAGTTGTCGTACCAATTTACCACCCAATACTGCTTTTCGTGGTTTTGGCGGGCCACAGGGTATGTTTGTAATTGAAGCAGCCATTAATAAGGCCGCCGATAGTTTGGGGGTGGCCGCCAGTGAAATTCAGAAGAGAAACCTTATTAAAACAGGCGACTCATTCTCGTTTGGGCAGATTGCACAAAGCGAAGCCAATGAATGTTGGGATCATGCTATGGAATTATATGATATTGAAAGCATTCAAAAGGATGTAGATGCTTTTAATGCTACCAATAAAATTTATAAAAAGGGCATTTCAATTATGCCGGTATGTTTTGGTATTTCGTTCACCAAAACTTTAATGAACCAGGCCCGTGCCCTCGTGCATATTTATACCGACGGCAGCATAGGCGTAAGTACTGGTGCAGTTGAAATGGGGCAGGGAGTGAACACAAAAATGCTCCAGGTAGCAGCGTCTGTATTTTCGGTGGATCCTGCAAAAATTAAAGTGTACACTACAAATACCAACCGGGTTGCCAACACCTCGCCGTCGGCGGCAAGTGCAACCGCCGACTTAAATGGTAAGGCCGTCCAAATGGCTTGCACTGCAATTTTAGAACGGGTAAAAGTAGTTGCAGCAGATATGCTACAGATGATAGATGTTGAATCGATTAGACTGAAAGATGGCGAAGTCTGGTACAATAACGAGGCTACTCAAATTACCTGGGAGCAATTAATTCTTACCGCTTACATAAAAAGAGTCAACTTATCTGAGCACGCACATTATGCCACGCCGGGCTTGCATTTCGATTATACTACCGAAAAGGGTCATCCCTTTGCATACCATGTTTATGGTACCGCTATCACCGTTGTAACAATGGATTGCCTGAGGGGTATTTATGAATTTGATGCAGTAAAAATTGTACATGATTTCGGCTCCAGCATGAACCCACTTATTGATAGGGGGCAGATTGAAGGCGGATTGGTGCAGGGCATGGGATGGATGACCATGGAAGAAATTATTTTTGATAAAGAGGGACGACTACGTTCCAATGCTTTATCAACCTATAAGGTGCCCGACATTTATTCGGTTCCTAAAATAATAGATATAGATTTTCTGCAAACCAATAACGATAACCTCGCCATCTTAAAATCAAAGGCCGTGGGTGAGCCGCCATTAATGTATGGCATTGGAGCTTTCTTCGCTTTGCGCAATGCTATTAAGGCTTTTAATCCAAAGGCAGATTGCCCTTTTTCAGCACCCATGACACCCGAAAAATTAATGATGTCGTTGTACTCAAAACCAAAAGAGGTGGTTGAGGAAAATGCTGAAATAAATTTTGAAGCAGCAACCATTAATTAATATTTTGGTACCGGCTTTTGTTTTTTATAGCGTCATCGTTGCGTCGCAATCACTTTAACTGCATCGCTCTTATCAGCATTAGCTGCAGGCAAAAATTGTTGTAAGTTGTTTATCATTCATGCATAATCATATACCCAAATGGCAGTTACTAAGTACCAGCATAAAAAAGCAGGTGCCCTGTATTTTAATGCTGGTTGTACAAAGTGAGGGTAGTAGCCCGGGACGCACCGGTTTTTTTATGGTGGTTAATGCCAACGGCGAAATGCATGGTTCGGTGGGTGGTGGTATTATGGAACATAAATTTGTAGAATTGGCAAAAGCAAGGTTAGCAGCCCTTACAACTGAACACTCGTTGCATAAACAAAATC
>JBBSJX010000409.1:0-3764 GCA_038256825.1 Chitinophagales bacterium | reverse complement strand
TTTTTTACAAAAGAAAAATTGTTGATTTTGGCTAAGGCTGCGGCATCCGTACTTTGAATAAGCACCTGGTTTAACCATTTTGACTGGCTTAAAATTTTTACTGCTCCGGCAGCTTTTAAGCTGTCGATGTATCGCTGGGTTAGGGGTAAATCACTGCTGTCGATACTAATATTTTGCCTGGTGCGGCGTAACAGCGCACGTGGCGATAAGTAGGCCGAAGGATTGGAAATGGTTTTTGTATTGCTACCCTTATCGGTAAACTGAACCAATAATTTTGGATACTGTGCAGAAGCCTCATTAAATAAAAATGCTACCACTAATACAAAAAATAAATGCTTCATTAAACTATGATTAAGCTTTATTAAAAGCTAAGGTGATTTTGATACAAGTTATCGTTAGTAGTAATTGATCAGGCGGAGTTTTACTCCATAACTTCCATCTTCATACTTTGCGGGGGGTGGGGTGGTTTGGTAAGTCCAGTGCAAAAATTCTTTATAAATTAGTCCTACATTTTTTGCATAAACCTCCACACCAAAATTGCGTTGCTGGTAATTTTTTGGATCAAAAGGGCCCGGGGGCGATGTTTCATCGTGCTGCGCTACAGTTATTGTGGTGTCGAAGCGTTTATTAAAAACAGAAAAAGGGGTTTGCATTTTTTCATAAGCATACTCCCATTCATCCAGGTAAGTAACATTTGAGTTCAGCGATTTTGTATCAATAAAACTATGCGCCTTCCAGCTATAACCTTCGGTAATGGGTAAACGTAATTTTATAAATCGCATATTGTTGTCAACGTACTCAATGGAGTTATTGGCCTGAATGGCAACATATGTAGCGGCAAAGCGCCAGGGCTGTTTGCCTGCCGTATCCCTTATGCTTCTAAAAATGCGAAAACCGGGTCTGCCTGCATTATCTGTAAAAGCGGCCTCTACTGAATCGCGGGCCTGGTAACTGTGCACTACTAACGACGATCCAAAGGAGGCCGGAACGGTAGAATCCATCCGGTAAATAAAAATTTTCCCAACCTTTAATGGGTAGTAATCATTCAGCGTGGGGCTGTTAAATGTTTCGCTTTCTTTTTTACAGGCAACCATTAAAAAAGTAGCTGTAATCCCCAAAAAAAATGCCTTTAAAAAATATTTCATTGCCATATAAAAGTAACGCTGTAAGATAGGATTTTTTGATGTATAGGAAAGCCAACTCTACATTATTAGCCTTTTTGCAGGTGTTAAAAATTATATTAAATCCATGTTTATTACCAATCAAATTTTAAAATGGGCCTTTTGTTTAAACTGTAATATTATCGAAACAGTTTTTTTTGGGGGGCCGGCAGTTATGCTTTGCCAGGCTTTACTTGCGTCGCACTCTTGTACTTACACAGCTTTAAGCAGCAATAGTAAAATTTAAACTACATGGTTTACGCTAATGTTACTGATAAATCAATGCGTGATACATTGAATGGTTAATGACCGTGTTTAATAAACTGGTTTCAATTATTAATTTCATTACACATGCGGTATATAATGCCCCAGTTTTAGCTTAACACAGTATCTTTATTTTATAATTTTTTATATGAAGCTTTCAGATACAATGGCCCTTTCAATTAACACGGTTCGCAGTAATAAGTTGCGTACCGGTATTACCGTTGCTATTATTGCCTTTGGTATTATGGCGCTTATAGGTATAATTACCGCTATACAAGCCATGAACCAAAGTTTAAAGGAAAGCTTTTCTTCGTTGGGGGCCAATGCTTTTACCATCAGGTTTAAGGAGCGCAATATTTCAATTGGACCTCGTAATAATGTAAAAGCAACTAAACGAGGCCAGCGCGAAAAGTTGTCGAATATGGGCAAGCCTATACTGCTAGGGCAGGCAGAACAATTTAAATCAAATTTCAAGTTTCCGGGGCAGGTTGGTATCCAACTGTCAGGGCCGCGGTCGTTGATTGTACGCTACGAAAATATTGAAACCAATCCCGAAGTAAGTGTAAACGGCGGCGATGAAAATTTTTTACTCATAAATGGATATAGTTTAGATAAAGGCCGGAATTTTAGCCGGTTGGATATTGAAAGTGGAAGAAATGTAGCCCTTATTGGTAGTGATGTTGCAGCCAAACTTTTTCCTAAAAACCCTGAAAATGTTGTTGATAAAATAATACGCATTGGTAACCTGCCGTACAGGGTAATTGGCCTGTTAAAATCAAAAGGTTCCAGTGTATTTATGCAAAGCGATAAGGTAATTGTTACCAGCTACAATAATGTGCGGCGGTTGCCCAATTCCGGCTCGTCGTATACCATTAATGTAATGGTTGACGACCTGCACCAGATGGAACCCGCAATAGGGGAGGCCACCGGTGCTTTTAGAAGCATAAGGAAGTTAGCCGTAACCGATAGTGATAATTTTTTTATAGATAAGAGCGACAGCATTGCTGAAACCATGATTAGCTTGCTGGGAAGTATTTCAGGTTCGGCGGGGGCCATTGGGCTCATAACCCTTATTGGTGCCGCCATTGGATTGATGAATATAATGCTGGTAGCTGTATCGGAACGTACCCGCGAAGTGGGACTGATAAAAGCCCTGGGCGGTACCCGTAGCAGCATACGGAACCAGTTTTTATTTGAATCGGTTTTTATTAGTTTGCTAGGGGCCATTTTTGGTATTATCCTGGGTGTTTTAGTGGGTAATTTATTTTCTATTGTACTTTCTACAGGGTTTATAGTACCGTGGGGCTGGGTAATAACTGGGATTATTATTTGCAGTGTTGTTGGACTTGCAGCAGGTTTGTGGCCCGCTATCAAAGCTTCTAAACTTGACCCGATTGTAGCATTGAGGTATGAGTAGTGCATGAAGAAGGTAACTAAAGTTAGAATGAAAACATATTTATGCTGCGCTATAAAAAACAGTACAAGTGTGCGACGCAACGATGACCAGTGATGAACTACTGTTGGCTACCAAAAAAAAATTGTAGTAAAACAAAACCCGGCTCAATGGCCGGGTTTTTTATTTTATAGCTTTTAGCAACTATAGCTTCTCCGGCGGCTCATTTTTATGGCAACATCGTTGCTACGGTCAGTTCAATGGCACCGCTTTGTTTTACCTTTTTACACCTTACTTTTTATTCACGCATTTCAATAAACCTTTTCACGTATTGGTGCATCTTTGCAACCAATTAAAATAAGGTTATACTACAATGAATACATTATTAAACCTGGAGCCTGAAGTAGAAACCATTACTCCAGAAAAAGAGGAGGTTCCAAAAAAAGTTTTAATCATACGTTTTTCTTCTATAGGCGATATTGTTTTAACCACTCCTGTTATTCGCTGTATTAAAAAACAGGTACCAAATGCTGAGGTGCATTACTTAACAAAATTTAATTTTCGGTCAATTGTTCAAAGTAACCCATACGTTGATAAAGTGCATGTACTTGATGAAAACCTACAGCAGGTTATTGAACAGTTAAAGCAGGAAAACTTTGATTTTGTTATTGACTTACATCATAACCTGCGAACTCTAAAAGTTAAACGGGCACTTAAAAATGCAAAGGCGTTTTCGTTTAATAAATTAAATATTCAAAAGTGGTTATTGACTGCTCTAAAAATTAATGTAATGCCGCCTGTCCACATCGTGGATCGGTATATGGAAACGGTTAAAACGTTGGGCGTAGTAAATGATAATCATGGTTTAGATTATTTTATTCCGGAGAATGATGTGGTGCCCCACCACGATATTCCGGCAGCGCATTCATTAGGATATATAACCATTG
>JBBSJX010000408.1:0-3767 GCA_038256825.1 Chitinophagales bacterium | reverse complement strand
AATAGCAAAATCCTTCATATACCTAAGATTTCGTTTTGAAAAGCCGGTCATATCCGGAAATTCAATCTTTAGGTCCCTGGCCAGGGTTTGGATAATTTTTGCACCCCACCCTACAGTTCTTTCTTGTTGTAAAATAGTATTACCAACCTCCCAATACAATGCTAAGAGTTGTTTATTTACAGTATGGGCTGCCCGAAGCCTTGCCTGCCTGATTTTTTCTTTCAGTTGCAGTAATACATTGACATAATCCTTATCTATATTGAAGCTCATAACCAATTTTTCTTTAAATTTTCATTATTAACCTCTGTTAGCAGTCAATAAACAAAACCTCAATGCTTCGATTGTGAAATTTTTCCATTAACGATGTTCGTGCATTTCAACAATACGTTGCGGCGTGAAGATACCTAAAGCAATATATTTATAAACAGATAAGGTGCGTTCAAGTTGACCCGCGATTTGGTTATAGAAATATAGATTTTCAGGTCAATAGGTATTCTTCGTTCGGAGGTGGGTAGGTTGTGCGTTGGCATTTTTAGCTCTTTGATTCGAAGGGTTTCGGGATTTTAATTTTCCTTGATTTTTTTTGCTTTGCAATGAGTTAAAAATAGCTTGGGAGTTTAAGGTTCTGATACTGGTATAAGATTTTTGCCAATAGGTAATGTGCAACGTTAAGCTTTTCGCCCTACTCCGGTTGCATTTGCCAATCACAGCACCCTCCCCTTATCTTTGCCGCCAATATGCATTACGTAACAGTTGAAAATTTAACCAAGTCGTACGGTATTAACCCGTTGTTCGACAATATTTCCTTTCATATAAACGAGGGCGACAAGATTGCACTAGTGGCCAGGAATGGCGTAGGAAAAAGTACTTTACTCCGCATTTTAAGCGGTACCGAAACACCCGATAGCGGAACCGTGTGGATTAATAAAGATGTAACAGTAGCCTTATTTGAGCAGGATCCACAGTTTGAAGAAGGTAAAACCATACTCGAAAACATTTTTCATACAGGCAACCCGGTTTTAAATGCCATTAAGGAATACGAAGCCGTAATGGATGCCAGCGAAGACCCTGATGACCACAGCGATCCTGACGGCTATAAAATATCGGCAGCACTCGAAAAAATGGATGAGCTGGATGCCTGGAATTTTGAATCGAAGGTGAAAGAGATCCTGGGAAAGTTGAATATTCACCATTTACAGCAACCGGTGGGCAGTTTAAGCGGTGGCCAGCGTAAAAGGGTAGCCCTTGCACAAACCCTTATTGATATTGGTTTTGAGCACCAGCACACCTTGCTAATAATGGATGAACCTACCAACCACCTGGATGTTGAAATGATTGAGTGGCTGGAGCATTACCTTAATGGCGAACACGTAACCTTGTTAATGGTTACCCACGATCGTTACTTTCTGGATGCGGTGAGCGATGAGGTTTGGGAAATGGAGCGCAGCTTTTTACATACCTACAAAGGTGATTATGCAAACTATCTTGAAAAAAAATCGGCCCGTATTGAAAGCGAACTGAGCTCGATTGATAAAGCCAAAAATACCTACCGTAAGGAGCTGGAATGGATGCGCAAGCAACCCAAAGCCCGTACAACCAAAAGTAAAAGCAGGCAGGACAATTTTTACGAAGTTGAAGCGCAGGCAAAAAAGAAGATTGAGGACGCACAACTGCAGTTAAGCATGAAAATGACCCGTTTGGGCGGTAAGATTGCTGAATTGAAAAAGGTGAATAAGAAATACGATGATAAAATCATCATGAAAGGGTTTGAATACACTTTTAGCCGGGGTGAGCGTATTGGTATTGTAGGTAAAAATGGTGTTGGAAAAAGTACCTTCTTAAACATTTTGCAAGGGTTGGA
Organism: Chitinophagales bacterium; assembly: GCA_038256825.1. Classification (GTDB taxonomy): domain Bacteria; phylum Bacteroidota; class Bacteroidia; order Chitinophagales; family Chitinophagaceae; genus Segetibacter. The sequence continues at coordinate 1,906 of JBBSJX010000408.1, read as the reverse complement.
AATGCCGGATAGCGGCAAAGTAAACGTAGGCGAAACCGTGCATTTTGGCAACTTTAGCCAGGCTGGCCTTGTGTATAAAGATGATATGCGACTGATTGAGTTTGTAAAAACCTTTGCCGAAACTTTTCCATTAGCTAATGGAGGCAGCTTAAGTGCTTCGCAGTTTTTGGAGTTGTTTTTATTTCCTGGGGATAAGCAATACACCTATTTAAGCTCTTTAAGTGGTGGAGAGAAAAAGAGGGTTCAGTTGTTGACCATTCTTTTTAAAAATCCCAACTTTTTAATACTGGATGAACCTACCAACGATCTTGACTTACCAACATTGGCTGTGCTGGAAAACTTTCTGAGTGAATTTTCAGGATGCGTGCTTATTGTAAGTCACGACCGTTATTTTATGGACCGTTTGGTAGATCACCTGTTTGTTTTTGAAGGTGATGGCGAAATCAGGGATTTTCCGGGTAACTACACTTTATACAGAGAATGGTTAAAAGCAAACGAGAAAAAGGGAGATAAGTGGGGTGAGCTGGGCAAAATGAAAAACAGTGGTGTAACTACCGAAGAAGTGAGCGGGGCAACGGATGCTAAAGCTTCCAATAAAAATTCAGTTGAAGAAAAACGCAAACCTTCATACAACGAAAAGCGTGAATTTGAAAACCTTGAAAAGGAAATAGCAACATTAGAAGCTGAAAAAACAAAACTGGAAGAAAGCCTTGCAGGATTGGCTTTTGGCGATATAGGAAAAGCAAGTATCAGGATAGGAGAGATTGGAACTTTGCTGGCAGATAAGGAAATGCGTTGGCTGGAACTTTCGGAGGTGATGAGTTAAATTTTGGTGAAAAAAGATGCCCAAAGGTTTGCCGATGAACTGTTCCGATGCATCGGAGGCAACGGTGGTGACATAATAACACCAGGCCGAAACCCAAAAATCAATTAAAATTTCAAAAAATATAAGCATGGAATTACTTGGCGTTGGCTCACGAATTAAACATACGTCGTATGGAGATGGCGTGGTTATTCGCCTGCATAAAAGGGTTTATGAGGTTTGCTTTATGGAGCAGGGAATTAAAATGGTGGCAAAGGATTTTGCCGTTGAAGTGATTGAGCATATTGAACCCGAATACAATGTAAGTTTTAGCGAGGCCGAAGATGCCCTTATTAAAATTTTGAGGGAATGGAGTGATATTACCGAAGTGGTATCGCTGGGGGACCGGTGGAAAAACGGCACTATGATTTTACGAAGTGCCGATAAAAACCTGAAAGATAAAGAGGTGGAGATTGAAGTGTTTTTTCATAAAATTGTAATGCTGCGCGATCGGTTGAGGGTAATGGAGCAAAAAATTAATGCACATAAGGTTTTAACCGACGAGGACAAAGTGGATCTGCAGCAATACATTACCCGCATTTATGGAAGCCTCACCACGTTTAACGTGCTGTTTAAACACAAGTTTGACCAGTTTGAAGGGGATACATCCAAGTAAATAAATGGAGTTGAGGTGCAGGTTTACATCATTTAGTAAAAGCCTGCAAAGGGTTTATTTTGTATTTTATACTTCTGATCTACTCCATTGACCACATTTTTTAAATTATATAAGCAGGCGTACAAGGGATTGTCAAAAAATACCTGGTATTTGTCGTTGGTAATGCTCATTAACCGGAGCGGTACCATGGTATTGCCTTTTATGACGATTTATGCCACCCAAAAACTGGGGTTTACCCTCACGCAGGCGGGCATTGTGATGGCGTTGTTTGGTGCAGGCTCTGTTGTAGGCGCTTTTTTTGGAGGCAAGGTTTCGGATAAGTTAGGTTTTCAAAATGTTCAGTTGTTTGCCTTGTTTGGTGGTGGTGCCATGTTTATAATTCTGGGGTACCTGAAAACTTTTTATCTTTTAGGTGCAGGAACTTTTTT
>JBBSJX010000407.1:0-3772 GCA_038256825.1 Chitinophagales bacterium | reverse complement strand
TGAATTGAACAAAGTAATATCGGGCCAGTCAGTGCAAAAAGCCCGTGGCGAAATTATGGCCAGCACTGTAGACAGATTGCTGGGCGAGGCACTCGGGCAGTTGTACGTAAAACAATACTTTCCTGAAGAAGCTAAAAAACGAGTGTTGGATTTAGTAAACAATTTACAGAAAGCAATGGCTGTGCGCATAGACAACCTCGATTGGATGAGCGACAGCACCAAACAAAAATCAAAAGAAAAACTGTTTGCCATTACCAAGAAAATTGGCTATCCCGATAAATGGAGAGACTACAGCAACGCAACCATTGTTAAGGGCAAACACTTTGAAAATATTGTAGCCACAGCTTCCAACCAATATGCCTTTCAATTAGCAAAACTAAATAAGCCTGTGGACCGGAGCGAATGGTTTACCACACCCTCAACCGTTACGGCTTATTACAATCCGTCTGCCAACGAAATTGTGTTTCCGGCAGGCATTTTACAACCACCTTATTTTGATGCCAACGGCGACGATGCGTTTAACTATGGCGGCATTGGTATGGTAATAGGCCACGAAATAACCCATGCTTTTGACGACCAGGGCGCACAGTTTGATAAAGAAGGCAACGTAAAAAACTGGTGGGCCAAAGAAGACTATACAAAGTTTACAACCAAAACCCAACAGGTGGTTGACCTGTATAATACGTTCACTGTGCTGGATACGGTACATGTAAAAGGCGCAATGACCGTTGGTGAAAATACAGCCGATATAGGCGGCGTTGCTATTGCGTATGATGCTTTTAAACTAACCAAACAAGGCGCCGACACGGCAAAACTTGGCGGCTTTACGCCCGATCAACGGTTCTTTACCTCCGTTGCCCTTATTTGGCGTGTAAAAATGAAAGAGGAGTTTCTGCGTTTGTGGATCAACAACAACCCACACGCCCCGCCCATTTGGCGTGTAAACAGTCCGCTAATGAACAACCCGCATTTTTATACAGCCTTTGGTGTAAAGCCCGGCGATAGTTTGTATTTGGCTGAGGAGAAGAGGATACATATTTGGTAGGGGGAGATGGATTTTTTTTGGGGACTGGCATTTGGTTTTCATGGGGGCATCAAGATGAAAAATACAGGCACGATTCGGAACTTAAAAGGCCTTTACAGGAATTGGCAAAATTTTTATAGGTTGTAATCGGCGATGAATACGGAGCAATGGAAGATTTTTTTAGATTTGAAAACGAGGCGCAGGCATTACCACCGGCGGGCAAATACCGGGTCGGTGAAATGACAATTAACTATGGCAATTTCTCCCTTAGGCTTTATTGTTTACGTATTTCCGATAAGCTGGTTGTGTTATTCAACGGTGCTGAAAAAACAAGCGGCACCGCTCAAGGTGGCAAAACCAATATGGTATTTACTGAAGCCAACCAGTTTGCAAAACAGATAACAGATGCCCTTAACAATAAGGAGATAGTTAACTACACCAAATAGACGAAATTTCAATGACGATGGTAACTACACGAATATAAATTTATAAAATGCGAAGCAAAATTTTTCAGGCGGTACTGGATGATACCCCGGCGGATGTTGACATTTTTGTAAGCCTTTATGCCGATTTAGTAATTCGAATAAATCAGCTTATTAAACAGAAGGGGTATAGTCAAAAATTGCTGGCCTGAAAATTGGGTAAGCGACCGTCAGAAATACATAAGTGGTTAAATGGAGACCACAACTTCACGCTCAGGTCTATCGCCAAATTACAAGCTGAACTTGGCGAAGTTTTGCTGGAGGTTCCCCAAACGTCAAAAGCGAAAACTGACGATAAAACACATCAGTTAACTAGTTTACTGTTTTTGTTAACAACAAGCCTATTCATACACGCTATTAAAAAAATAGTTTTGGGAAATGTAGGTTGACACAATACCATTAGCCAGTGCCGGATAAACAGCCCGCTAATGAACAACCCGCATTTTTATATAGCCTTTGGTGTAAAACCCGGCGATAGATTGTATTTGGCTGAAGAGAAAAGAATTCGAGCTTGAAGTTTTAAACTATGGTAACGTAATACAATAAACTTTCTACTTTTATGTGGCTTCGGTTGACAGCAAATAGAATACCTACACCGTCAAGCATTCAACATTTCATAAAGCATAGCCAAAATTTATTCAAGCATTATGATGAGCTATAGAATTCCAAAAATTAAAAATAATGTTCAGGGCCGAAAGTCAGTTGCCTGGAAAAAGTTGTGTGAATATGTAGACAAGGTTGCATTGGAGAGGAGCGAAGAATTTGATCCCTTAAAAGAACTTGGCCCTAGACTCTATGCTAAGATTTATACGTTACCAGAGAGTATTTCAAAATTAAAAAATGTAAAGAAAATTGTGATGTATGGAAGCAAGTTAAAGCGCATTCCACCGGAAATAGGCGAGATGGATGCCCTTGAATATTTTGATACATACACTTCACTTGATTTGCACTGGTTTCCTTTTGAAATAACACACTGCAAAAATCTTAAAGCCAGCAGAGTGAGTTATAAGGCCTTGTACGGCAACAGGAAGAAACCAATTGCTTATCCAAGACTACACGACAACCCTGTACGGTATTTAGGCAACACCTTAAAATGCAGCATTTGCAGCCAGGAGATAAGTTATGAGCAAACTGATCAATTCTGGCTTTTAAAGAAGGTGGGTACCTTTGAGTTGCCGCTGCTCGTTAATGTGTGTTCTGCTAATTGTGAAGACCACCTTCCCCAAAAATCACAATTTCCTTCTGATCCATATGCTCATAAGGGCAGTCCTTCGGTAGAAGAACTAAAGGCAGCAGGTATAACTGTCACTGGCTGGTTATCCGACATCATATTTTATTGTAAGATTGCAGGTTTTATTCTTTGTATACCGTTTTGCATATTTATCCTTCCCTTCATAATAATATACTTACTCCCCAGGGTAGTCACGGATGTTTTGGGAATGTTAGCGTCAATTTTACTATTTCTATTTTTAATAGTAGAAACAATTGCAGTTGTCCTTGTAATAGGATCAGTTATTGGTAACTTATTTCAAAAGAAACCTTAGCACAGTCTACCGCCAACACTTGATTACAATAAAAGATATAGGATAAGCAGCCTACAATTAGTCTTTCAATAAAGTTAAGGTGCAAGCAATAAGGCTATTTTCTAAACTGCAGCAACACAAATACTTCCACATGGTGCTTTAGTTTTGACTGCAATATTGAACACTCCCGCAGCGCTCCGTAGTGTTCCGCAGTACAACATGGCGGCATTGGTATAGTAATAGGCCACGAAATAACACATGCCTTTGACGACCAGGGCGCACAGTTTGATAAAGAAGGCAACGTGAAAGATTGGTGGACAAAACAAGACTATACAAAGTTTAAAGCCAAAACGCAACAGGTGGTCGACTTGTATAGTACGTTCACTGTGCTGGATACGGTACATGTAAAAGGCGCCATGACCGTTGGCGAAAACACAGCCGATATAGGCGGTGTTGCCATTGCCTACGATGCTTTTAAATTAACCAAGCAAGGCGCGGACACAGCGAACGTTGGCGGCTTTACGCCCGATCAGCGGTTCTTTACCTCCGTTGCCCTTATATGGCGGGTAAAAATGAAAGAAGCATTTCTGCGCCTGTGGATCAACAACAACCCACACGCACCGCCCATTTGGCGTGTAAACAGTCCGTTAATGAATAACCCGCATTTTTATACAGCGTTTGGTGTAAAGCCCGGCGATAGTTTGTATTTGGCTGAGGAGAAGAGGATACATATTTGGTAGGGG
>JBBSJX010000406.1:0-3777 GCA_038256825.1 Chitinophagales bacterium | reverse complement strand
TTCTTCCTTTTCATAGTTAAATATAGAATGTTTCTGGTTGAAACTGGGATTCGTGGAACATTCATTAAAAACCCACTCTCTTGATCTAACTGAACTAAAGGCGTTCTATAAAGTTCTGTCCGATATTTATGTTTCAGCTAGAAACTGGGATTTGTGGAACATACATAAGGTTTATCCCGCTACTTAAAATAGAGTTCTAAATATCTGTTTTCGGCTGAACGCATTTGCGCCTGCTCAGGCTTTTTCTTGTCCTTATAACCACACAAATGCAAAACTCCATGAATTATCACCCGGTGGAGTTCATCATTAAAGGAAGTGCTAAGCTGTTTACTATTATCCTTTACTCGATCAATGCTAATATAAACTTCTCCTTCCGTTGCTGCTGTTACAGATTTGCTAAGTTCAAAAGTTATAATATCGGTATAAAAATCATGCTTTAAAAAACGCTTGTTTATATCTAGTAAAAATTCATCCGAGCAAAAAATAAAAGTCAGGGACACGAGTTCTCTACCTTCTTGGGTAAATAATTTTTCAATAAACAGTTTTAGTTGCTTTTTATTTTTTAAAACAGGCCATCTGTCATTATTTATAAATTGTACTTTGTTCATTATGTATTTTCTAATATCGAAATTAGATAACAATATTGATTTGATACATTTGTACCCTGTTTTAATATAATTGAAAAGGTTTAGATGAAGAAAAGATTATCAGAGTTGGCGGTTGGTAAGGCTGCGGTAATAAAGGAATTTGAAAGTGACGAAATTTTTTTAAAGCTGATGGAGATGGGCTGTATCCCAGGAGAGCTTGTGAAGGTTGTTCAGGCAGCACCTATGGGCGATCCTATTTCTATTACCGTTGCCGGATATCGTCTCAGCTTAAGGTTGGATGAAGCAAAGATGATTTGGGTAGATGAAATTCCCGTTGGTGACCTTAAAAAGTAACACTGTTTCATAATAATGAAAATAGGCCTCTATTTCGGTTCTTTTAATCCGGTACATACCGGGCATTTAATAATTGCAAATCACGCAGTTAATGAAACTGATCTTAATCAGGTATGGTTTGTGGTTTCTCCACAAAATCCTTTTAAACAGTCCTCCTCGCTTTTAAATGAGTATCAACGTTTGCATTTGATAAAATCTGCTATAGATGGTGAGAATAACCTGAGAGCGAGCAGCGTTGAATTCAACCTTCCAAAACCCTCTTATACTATTGATACTTTAATCTACTTAAAGGAAAAGCATCCCGAACATGAATTTTTTATTTTGATGGGCAGCGATGGTTTTAAAAATTTAAACAAGTGGAAGAACCACGCAGTTATCGCCGCCAATTACGCTATCTATATTTACCCGCGGCCTGGCTTTGAAATTTTGGAAACCCATGGCGCCACCATTCACACACTGAAAGCACCGTTACTTGAAATTTCGTCTACACACATACGTGAGTTAATTAAAAACAAAAAGTCAATCCGTTACCTGGTGCCCGATGTGGTTAAGGAAGAAATTGAGCTGGCAGGTTACTACCGGGGTTGATTAAAACAAAAGGCCCGTTAACAGGCAAAATAAAACAATAAACGGCGGAGGGATTTTAGAAAACTGCAGCACCAAAAACGTGCCCGCTATTACAGCAATATTTACAAAACTAACCGGATTAAGGGATATGATGGAAACGTCTTTAACAAGGTACAAAGTAGCTGCAAACATAATACCCACAACTGCGGCGTTAATACCCTCCAGCGATCGAAATACTACAACATATTTTTTAAGTTTTTGCCAAACGGGAAAAAAGAACAACACCAATAATGCGCTAGGTAGAAATATGGCTATTGAACCAATAATACAACCGAGCAATTGAACTCTTGGACCCTCTTTTTTAAGCGCAATCCCGCCCATGAATGATGCAATAGAAAAAACAGGTCCGGGTATTGCTCTTACCATTCCTGCTCCCGTTAACAATTCTTCTCTTTCAATTTTTATTATATCCGGATTTTTTTTTACGGCTCTTTCCGAGGTTGGCCGTACAACATACTGATCCAGCATTAGCGGTATTAACACATCACCACCGCCAAAAACAAAAGATCCAAACCGGTAAAAGTTCTCAAACAAATTATAGGGCTTTTTATTCTCCCAATTTTGTTTTCTGGCGGTTTCGCTTAATACTCCGGCAATCACAAAAATTAAAACAAACAGCCAGATATTTGTCCATTTAATCTGCTTTGGCTTTACAACTTCTTTCTCCGGAATTCTTCTATCACTAAAGTTTGTTGCTATTCCTCCACATATAATCAACAACGGAATTATCCAGGGGGTTTTAAACAGAAAAAAAGTACCGGCAAGCGCAACAAGCATTATTACCTGGGTAATCACATTTTTGATACTTATGTGGTATGCCTTGAAGGCGGCATAGGCTAAAAATCCAATTGCCATTGGTTGTATAAACTTAAAAAGACTTGTCTGAATATCGGTCTCTTTTCCAATATCACTTACTATAAAAGACAATCCCCCCATAAGAATACAGGCCGGTAATATCCAGATAAACAAGGTAAGCACTGCAAGTCTTATTCCTCCTCTCTTATATCCGATAAGCGTAAGCGTTTGGGTAGAGGAAGCTCCTGGTAAAAGTTGGCAAAAAGAAATGTAGTCCATTAACTCCTCCTTGGTTAAATCACCTCTCCTGTCAACAAAGGTTTTTAATACCATACCTACATGACCTTGTGGACCCCCGAAAGCAGATATGCTATGCAAAAACACAGCTCTTAAAAAAGGAATATGCCGCAGCAGTTTTATCAATCGTAAAAATTTACAATTATCGGGATTACGCCTTTAATCCAATTTCAATCAATCTTTCATTTAAATATTCCCCAGCTGTTATATCCTCATTTTGTAACGGGTTACTGGCATCTACACAACCTTCAAGACAAGTTAAACTCATAGACGATTTAGGATGCAGAAAAAAAGGAATTGAAAATCGTGAAGTGTGCCAAAACTCCCTGGCCGGGTTTACTACCCTGTGCGTGGTACTGCAGAGTTTATTATTAGTTAACCGCTGTAACATATCGCCCACATTAACAACAATCTGATCGGGCAGCGATGTAACCGGTACCCATTCATTTTGTTTAGAAAGTATCTCCAGCCCATCGGCCGATGCACCAACAAGCAGGGTTATCAAATTAATATCCTCATGCTGCTCCGCACGAATGGCACTTGCCGGCTCGGTGGTGATGGGCGGGTAATGTATTGCCCGTAAAATAGAATTGCCATTATGCACAAATACGTCGAAATAATCTTCATTAAGGCCGAGGTATAATGCAATTGCCTGTAACAGCGCTTTGCCCGAATTTTCAAAAGCCCGGTATGCTTCATCAAAAGTTTTATTAAATTCCTCCACCTGGTTTACCTGCACATTATCAGGGTAAAACTCATCAACAAAACCATCTCTTGCAATTTGGCCGTATTGAAAGAATTCCTTTAAATCGGGCGCATCACTTCCTTTTGCATGCTCTTTTCCAAAGCTTGTATATCCCCGCTGTCCTGCCATATCTTTTATTTCATATTGTTTCTTCTCACTTAGCGGAAGTGAAAAAAACTGCTGCACATGCAAATATAAATCTGCTATAAGCTTGTCGGAAATACCATGATTTTTAACAGCAACAAATCCAATTTCTTCGTATGCCCTGCCCAGTTCCTGTACAAATTTTTCTTTCTCTGCCGGGTTTCCTGTTAAAAACTCCTGTAAATCAACCGATGGAATTGCCATAAATTCTAACTTTTTTTTGAACAC
>JBBSJX010000405.1:0-3788 GCA_038256825.1 Chitinophagales bacterium | reverse complement strand
GCAAAACCGGTGGTAAAACGTCCGCAGGAACCTGCTAAACCTTATAGCTATTACGAAGAGGAGGTACAGTTTACCAATCCCCAGGCAAACATTACCCTGGCAGGAACTTTATCCTTACCCAAAAAAGACGGCCACTACCCTGCTGTAATTTTAATAACGGGTAGCGGCCCCCAAAATCGCAACGAGGAATTATTGGGTCACAAACCCTTTTTGATTATTGCAGATTATTTAACCAATAACGGGATTGCCGTTTTGCGTTTTGATGACCGCGGAGTTGGACAATCAAAAGGTGAATTTAAAACCGCTACCTCCGCTGATTTTGCCACCGATGTGGAAAGTGCCCTCGCCTATTTAAAAACGAGGAAGGAAATCAACCAAACCAAAATTGGCCTCATTGGCCATAGCGAGGGAGGAATTATTGCGCCCATGGTTGCTGCCCGGTCAAAAGATATAAACTTTATTGTTTTACTAGCCGGAACCGGGATACCGGGCGATCAATTATTGTTATTACAACAGGAGTTAATTGGCAGGGCTTCGGGGGTATCGGAAATAGAGATAAAGAAAAATTTTGAAACCAATAAGCAGGCGTTTGATATGGTGGTTCATGCTAAAGATGATCAAAAATTAAAGATTGATTTGACCAACTCACTTAAGCAAATTATTGCAAACGAACCGGGAACCATACCAAAGGGAACCACTGAAACAGCTTTTATTGAAGCCCAGGTAAACTCCATTACCAATCCGTGGATGCTATATTTTATCAGGCTTGACCCTGCTATAGCTTTACAAAAAGTAAAATGCCCTGTATTGGCTATTAACGGCGAAAAGGATCTGCAGGTTCCGCCAAAACAAAACTTAGCGGCTATTGAAAATGCACTAAAAAAAGGCGGCAATAAAAATGTTACCATAAAGCAGTACGCAGGATTAAACCACCTGTTCCAGGAAAGTACCACCGGGGCGCCCAGCGAATATGCCGCTATTGAGCAAACCTTTTCGCCCCTGGTATTACGCGAAATAACTGCATGGATAAAAAACCAGTAGGTGTAACTTTTTTTGGGGGACCGGCATTTGTGCTTGTTGGCACTTCGTTGTAGCCTGACCGACTACCGGCGGTTCACCCCTTGTACAGTTATAGCTTCGGGCAGTAAAATTTACCTGGTTGGTTGCTACAATTACTTCAGTACAAGAGTGCGAAGCAACCAAAGTATAATAGCATTACCGATGCCTGATACAAAAAAAAATCTAATCAATTATCATTTAGCCAGCTAAAAATGAGCTTACTGTACAACCAAATAGCAGTTTTTGTACCACTAATTATTACAAAAGTGTACCCGGCACATTAACAAACAACTTTATAAACGGTGGTTGATTACCATGCAGACTTTCTTAAATTGCAGACTGCAATAAAAATAAAATTATGATACGAAAAATTCTATTCACATGGCTTGCCGTTTCGTCGGCAGGTTATATAATGGCGCAAACACCAAAAACAAAAACTGTAAAAACTACCGGCGGCGCAAAACTGGTAGAAAAAGTAGTAAAGAAAGGAAACGAGATTGTGATCCCTTACGAAAAATATGTATTGCCTAACGGGCTTACCGTGGTGGTACATGAAGATCACTCCGACCCTGTGGTGCATGTGGATGTTACTTACCACGTAGGATCGGCAAGAGAGGAAATTGGAAAAAGTGGTTTTGCGCATTTCTTTGAACACATGATGTTTCAGGGTTCGGATAATGTTGGCGACGACCAGCATTTTAAAATTGTTTCGGAATCAGGCGGTACACTCAATGGTTCTACCAACCGCGACAGAACCAACTATTATGAAACAGTACCCAGCAATCAACTGGAAAAAATGCTTTGGCTTGAGGCAGACCGCATGGGCTTTTTGTTAGATGCCGTTGACCAGCGCAAATTTGAAAACCAAAGGTCTACCGTTAAAAACGAACGTGGACAAAATTATGACAACAGGCCTTATGGATTGGTGAGCGAATTTACCAGTAAAAATTTGTATCCCTACGGTCATCCTTATAGCTGGATGACAATTGGTTATCTGGAAGATTTGGACCGCAGTAGTGTAAATGATCTTAAAAACTTTTTTTTACGTTGGTATGGCCCTAACAACGCAACCTTAACTGTTGGCGGCGATGTTAAAACGGCTGAAGTAATAAGGCTGGCCCAAAAATATTATGGTTCCATTCCACGTGGCCCAGAGGTATTACCTGTAAAACTGGCGCCCATTACACTGGATAAAAACCGCTATGCGAGCTTTACCGACAACTATGCCCGCACCCCGCAATTACGCATTGTTTATCCAACGATAGCAGCTTACCACCCTGACGAGCCTGCCCTGGATTGCCTTGCTGAAATACTAGGACAGGGTAATAATTCCTATTTATATCAAACATTGGTAAAAACAGAAAATGCCCAATCTGCCTTTAGTTATAACAGCACTTCAGAACTGTCGGGTGAATTTATCATTTCAGTTAGTCCTTTCCCTAATAAAACCCTGGCCGAAATGGAACTACTGGTAAACACAGCACTTGCCGAATTTGAAAGAAATGGTGTGAAGGAAGATGATCTGGAAAAGTTTAAATCTTCTTTTGAAGCAAACGCTATTAACAGGCTGGCGAGTGTAGCGGGCAAGGTATCGCAACTGGCCGCTTACCAAACTTTTACCGGTAACCCTAACACTTTAAGCGAAGAGTTAAAACGCTACCGCAGCCTTACCAAAGCAGATGTTATGCGTGTGTATGAAAAGTACATTAAAAACAAAAACCGGTTAGTGGTAAGTGTGCTAACACAGGGGAACGAAGTATTAGCTGCGGCTCCCAATAATTATGCAATCGACAGCACCCAATACAAGCCCTTTGATTATGGTTATAAGGGTTTGAAATATGTAAAGTCGAGAGATACTTATGACCGTAAAAAAATGCCGGGCAACGGACCTAATCCTGTTGTTTCGGTTCCAGCATTTTATAAAAGTAACCTGGCTAACGGCATGAAAGTTATTGGTACTGAAAACACAGAAATTCCTGTTGTAACCCTGCAGGTATATTTAAAAGGCGGCAAGTTAATGGAAGCAAAAAATGTTTCGGAAGCAGGGCTAACCAACCTTTTTACCAATATGATGGAAGAAGATACAAAGCATTATACCAGCGAAGCCTTCAGCAATAAACTGCAGAAGTTAGGAAGCAGCATTAATGTAGGCAGTACCACAGATGCCATTGTTTTTTCGGTTCAGTCATTAAAAAAGAACCTGGACTCAACGTTATCGTTGTTAAAAGAAAGGATGCTTAATCCCAACTTTACACCCGAAGCATTTAGCAGGGTTAAAAAACAATTACAGGAAAGAATAGTGAACAGCAGGAGGCAAGGATCCATTGTTGCCAACAATGTGTTCGACCGTATAAATTATGGCAAAAATCATGTGTTAGGTTTACCATCAACTGGTACTACGGAAACTATCAATAACATATCGATGAATGATGTGCAACATTATTACGATAATTATTTTGGAAGCGATGATGGCCGTGTGGTTATTGTGGGTGATATAAAGCAGGCGGAAATAATGCCCAAACTTTCGTTTTTAAACAACCTGTCAAAAACCACTTTCGACTTACCATCTATTCCACCAGTACCCGAAGTTGAAAAAACAAAAATATATGTGGTTGATATTCCTAAGTCGGCACAAACCGAATTTAGAGTGGGCGGTGTTACCGGTTTAAAATACGATGCAACAGGCGAATACTACCGTGCCTATTTAGCCAATTATAATTTGGGCGCCG
>JBBSJX010000404.1:0-3796 GCA_038256825.1 Chitinophagales bacterium | reverse complement strand
AGTAGGGTTTGATACCTACCTTGATAAACTAAATGCTTTCGTATTCAGGGTGTCGGCGGCCAATGTACAAAGTGATATTAGGTTGTCGCAAAGCGGGGCGGTGTACGATCATGCATGGGATGCAGTTTGGGAAAGTAAAACAAGTATTAAAGCCGATGGATGGGTGGCCGAAATGAAAATACCTTTTAGTGCTATACGTTTTTCTAAAAAAGAAATACAGGACTGGGGCATAAACTTTGCCCGTTTTACCCGTTACGAAAATGAAAACAGCGTTTGGAGCCCCATTAACCCAAACGTGGGTGGAGAACTTAACCAATGGGGTGTGTGGACAGGGTTGAATAATATAAAACCTCCACCAAGGCTCTCATTTTTACCATACCTGTCTGGCGGTGTAAGGGTATCGCCAACGGCTAAAGGAAATGTAACCGAGTTTTTGAAAAGCGGTGGCATGGATGTTAAGTATGGCATTAGCGAAGGTTTTACGTTAGATATGACATTGATACCCGATTTTGCACAGGTACAAAGCGATAATGTTTTCCTTAACCTTTCGCCCTTTGAAGTAAAGTTTGATGATTACCGGCCATTTTTTACCGAAGGAACTGAGCTCTTCAATAAAGCCGGATTATTTTACAGCCGCCGCATTGGTGCCGCACCATCCCGTGTTTATGAAATACTAAATACTTATGGCGATAACCCCGATTACCAGATTTTAAAAAACCCGGGTATAACAAGGTTGTACAATGCTACCAAGTTTTCGGGCCGTACAAAAGGCAATCTTGGCATTGGCGTATTTAATGCCGTTACAACACCCATGTATGCCAAAATACGTGATTTAAAAAATGGTAAAGACAGCAGCATATTAACCGAGCCACTAACCAATTATAACATCATTGTTTTTGACCAGGCTTTAAAAAACCGTTCATCTGTAAGTTTTACCAACACCAATGTGTTGCGTAAAGGCAACAGCCGCAATGCCAATGTAAGCAGTGTTGATCTTTCGTTGTTTGATAAACAAAACAAACATAACTTTTCGTTTACCGGCCGGTACAGCAGTATCTGGGGTAAGCAGGAAAATAAAAATGGATTTACTACTGTTGCAGGTTTTAGTAAAGTAAGCGGTATTGTTCAGTACCGGGCCGGCGTTGCTGTTGAAAGCGATAAATACGATCCGAATGACCTTGGTTTTTTATATAATAACAATTCATTCGAATACAACGGAGGCATAAGTTACATAATCAAAAAGCCTACCAGGCATTTTTTAAATCATAACTTTCGCATTAGTTTTAATAATACCTATTTGTATAAACCATTTGCCTGGTCGGGTTTTAAGGTAAATACATCGGCCTTCTTTTTGTTTAAAAACTTTTGGGATCTCAGCCTGTCGTTTGAGAGTTCACCCTGGTGGAGCAAAGATTACTTTGTGCATTCAAACGTGTACACCGGTTATTTTTTGCGCCGCACACCCTACTATTATTTTGGATTTAATGGAAGCAGCGATAGCCGTAAAAAACTGTACGTAAACTGGAAACTTGGCGGTGCCGAATCGCCCTTACCAAACGATCCTTACTGGAACGGGGAGTTGGGAGTCAGGTACAGGTTCAGTAACAAATTTCAGGCAGGTGTAAATATGAATATTGTGCAGGATAAAGGTAACTGGGGTTATGCTTTTAAATTAAATGCCAATGGCTCGCCGGTTATTTCCCGGCGGAATGTAAAAACAAATACAGCCATTGTGAATGCCCAGTATAATTTTACATCGCGTATGAACCTGAATATAAGAATGCGGCATTACTGGTCGTTGTTGAAGAATACCAACTTTTACAATTTAAACACGGATGGTTACTGGAGAGACACTACATTCTTTCACAATGAAAACCTGAACTTTAATACATTTAACATTGATATGTTTTACACCTGGGATTTTTTACCCGGCAGCAGGATAACTGTTGCATGGAAAAATGCATTGGGTGGAAATGTGCGTATTGATCCCTATCAAAACACCACCTACACCAAAAACTTTTCAAGAGTGCTCGATAATCCACACAGCAATGAAGTTACCGTTAAGATTGTTTATTATCTTGATTATCTGAAATTGAAAAGAAAAAAATAAATACCAGGTAATTAACTTCTGTAAAACAATGCTGCGGGCAGGATTGAAATAAAAACTAAACAACCTATATTTAAAAAAAATTTTTATGACACAGGACAACAATGCAGATATGTTAACGGGCGAAGAGTACCAAAAGCCTAAACTGCCAACCGGCTTAAACGTACTTACCATTTTAACTTTTATAGGCTGTGCGTGGGAATTATATTCAAATACAAAAAATTTCCTGGGAGGACGAAAAGCACTTGAAGAAATGGAAAAAGCCCAGGAAAAACTTGCCGAAGCACCAGCATGGGCAAGAAAACTTGCCGGCCCCGAGGTTTACGAAATGTTGCAAAAATCGCTGGAGAATAAAGTTCCGATTCTTATCATTGCCATGATAGGAACGATTCTTTGTTTATATGGAGCATTGCAGATGAGAAAGCTGAAAAAAGAAGGTTATACTCTATGGCTGATAGGGGAGTTGCTGCCAATTATAGGTGCCATAATATTTTTGCCGGTGTTCTTTAAAACCATTTTTGTTTACTTCCTGATTTTTCCTTTGCTGTTTATCGTTTTATATTCATTTCAGCGAAAGCATCTCGTAAAATAAGTCATCAAAAAATCCGATGTACTCATTACATCGGATTTTTTATTTTGCTTAGTAACTTACCAGGCTTTGGAAATAACGCCGTTCTGTATTTTAATGAGGTACAAATGTTTGTTTTCAAAATAGTCGGGTATGGCAACATCTTCGGTGAGCCTTACCGCCTTAAAATTATAATCACAAAAAACCTTTATAGTTTTATCGTTGATCCTGCTCATGAAGTTATCGCTGTTTTTAGCGAGCAGTTTTGTAAACAGGTAAACCGATTCAAACCCTTTAAAAACCATATCGCCAGCCTTGCCTTTATATTTCTTATAATAGGCAGCGTTAAGTGCCTTGCTAAATGCATCTTTCTTATCGTTGTAATATGGCGTTGTGTAATACACCGGAAAATCGGGTAAGCTTTTCTTATCATAAAGAGCCGAAAAATTATCCCAATTGGGCATGCCAATTAAGGTTATCGGATAAGTTTTATTAAGCTCAAAACTCAATTTGGCAATAGTGCCGGCAAAACGCTCATCAAGGCTGGCGGCAATCAACACGCTTTTACGGTTGCTGTCTAACTTCGATTTAAAGAAAGCTGCGTTTAAACTATTATCAACATTTAATATTTCAATAGGCAATAACGCACGACCATCCTGTTCATTAATCTGTTTAAAATACGAAGCAACCATATCTTCCTGTGCGCCTTTTTGTTTGCACAGGTAAATCTTATCGGTACCATGGTTTTGCAGCAGGTAACTGTACATGGCATCGCAATGCGCCTTTAATGTGGAGTTCATGATCACTAAAAACGGATTGCCCGTAATGCCTGCATCATTGGGGTAGGTAACAGAAATAAACGGGATGTTTTTTTGCAACGCAAATTCTGCCAATTGCATATACTCAGCGTCTCTTACACTTCCTATAATTAACTGTAAACTATCTAATTTTTTATTCCTGATAAGATCCGGCAAAGTTTCTTTATAGGATTTGGTATCATAAATACGGGCATCAATAAAATCATCGCCTGCCTGCAAACTGTCGAGTGCAAGTTGAGCACCGTTGATAAAATCCACCGCTGGTGCAATAAAACGCGGTATGCTTTGCCTGTACCTGAATGT
>JBBSJX010000403.1:0-3798 GCA_038256825.1 Chitinophagales bacterium | reverse complement strand
CTGCTACATTGCCAGCAGCCATGGCTGCGGCAACTGCGGTTACTGCTGGTAACAAGGTTTATTTTGGAGGGGGTAGCTGCATAACAAGTGTTGTTTACGACAATACAACAGGCTTATGGTCTACGTTTCCTTTAATAAAAGCCAAGCTAGCGATGGCCGGAACCAACATAGGAAATAAGATTTACTGGGCAGGCGGCATTTGCGATACAGTACATTATTGCCCGGTTGAAATACAAGACCTAAACAGCGGCAACATCACACAGCATACTTTATCAGCGCCAGGAGCTTTTTGGAAAAATGGCGGACAAAATGCTGTAGTGAAAGATGACAAAATTATTTTTTACAGAGCATCGTTATTGGGCAACAACTACACAGACAAGTTTGACATTTATGAAATTTCAACAGGCACCTGGTCAATTGGTGTGCTTCCCTTTCGCCTTGAGGCAGCTTCCATCATTTCTGTAAACAACGTAGTTTATTTAGCGGGGGGCCTGGTGAATGGCGTATTATCCAATAAGGTTTATAAGCTGGAATTTTAAAAATCTAGTTATGAAAGGCGTAATAAAAATAATTGCTTGCGTTCTGGGGATAATGCTCCTCTCCTTTATCTCCTGCCAAAAAGAATTATCCTGTGAAGATTGCAAAGAAGGCAATAAACCACCTCTTGCAAATTCAGTTTGTTTAAGTGTTCCAAAGGATCACTTAAACTTTACATAATAGCACAACTATTTCCGGCAGTAGAAAGATGAAGAAGATTTAATGCAATAATGCCACTGCATCCCACAATTGCCGGTCACAGTCCTTCAACAATTAATAATTTAAGTAGCGCTGCGCTAACACTTACTAAGGGCTAGAGTTCCCTGCCGGTGGTTTCGGCTCCGCTCAACCACCTCTCAACACGTTGTTGCCTGAGCGGAGCCGGAGGCAACGAAGGAAAATTATTGCAATTCAATTTTATCAATCATCAGTTTAAAATCCTGTGCTTTTTTATTACCAATTAAAAACCCTAATTCTTCAAAGTGCTGACCTGGAAAATTTGGTTGATCTAATGATCTTCCTCTAAACGTAGGAGCCATTTTACTAAAAGGTATTTCAATACTTTGCCATCCTGGCTGGGTCGAAAAATTGAAAACATACGAGTAATAATCCGTTGCGTTTGTTTTAACCCTAAACTGGTAATTTTTTCCATCGCTATGAAAGCGAATAATAAACTTCGAAAACTGGTCAACCTTCATTCTTTCCCTTTCATACCGAATGGAAGAAAATCCACCATTATTTTCCACGGAAACACTTCCATAAAATACACCATGACCGTCCGGGCTTATTTCAAATTTGCCATCGGACTTACCTCCCATTACTACATCGTCCACCACCTTCCACTCGTTTAAACGGTTACTTTTATTAAAATCGAAAACGATTATTGATTGTATCATTGTCATTAAAAATATAGTTGAAATAAAATAATCCATAACCTTTGTTTTATAAATAACAAATGTGATGGCAAAATAGTTTCCTGTCGGTGGTTTCGGCTACGCTCAACCACCGGCAACCCGCTGCTTCCTTAGTAAAGCCGCCGTTGCATGAACAGAACCTTCGTTGCCTGAGCGGATCCGCTGTTGCCTGAGCGTAGCCGAAGGCAACAGCGGCATAGGATTTTTTTAATAATTGTCTTATTTTACAAAATAAAAATTAAAACTAAAAAAAACAGCAATTATGATAGTTAAAGCATTACAAGCAGAATTTGAGCATGAAGTAGAAAG
The DNA here is from genome assembly GCA_038256825.1 of Chitinophagales bacterium. Taxonomy (GTDB): domain Bacteria; phylum Bacteroidota; class Bacteroidia; order Chitinophagales; family Chitinophagaceae; genus Segetibacter. The sequence goes on along the minus strand of JBBSJX010000403.1, from coordinate 2,038 downwards.
CACACGTAAACTACTAAATGCAATACCTGATAGCGCCCTGGAATACAAACCGGGTGAACACTCATGGACTACCGGCCAACTGGCATCGCACATTGCCGAGGTATATAACTGGTACGCTCCTACCTTTTTGAAAAACTCAATGGATATGGCCGGTTATAAGTACGATAAAGGCGATATTAGTAAAGCAAGCAACATTGTAGCTAAGTTTGAAGAAAATGTAAAAAATGCACGGGAAGCTCTTAGCAAGGCTACCGACGAAAGTATGCTTGAAACCTGGAAAATGGTAATGGGCAGTGAAGACAATGTATTAATGGAAATGCCCCGTGCACAGGTTACCCGCGGTTTCCTGTTTAACCACCTTTACCACCATCGTGGCGAGATGATTGTTTACTTACGCAGTACGGGCAATAAAGTTCCGGGTATGTATGGTCCTACATACGAGGAATCGATGGCGATGAAGGGATAACTTCTACTACAAATAAAAAGGGGATTGCAAATACGTTTTGCCATTCCCTTTTTATTATACTTCTATTTCCTTCCCCAGCTAATTTACATGTAGAAAAATTGTAACTAAACTATGCTTAGTTGAATGCGAGATACTGTCATTTTTGAAGTGTGGTATCGGTGGACTAAGATTGAAGTGGTCATGCATTACACTTCTTCCAGCGGGGATCCTGCGGAACACTTTATTCGAGGGCAATAATTCTATGCAGCAACCGAAAAAATTATTTATTGTAAAATAATATTTCAGCCATATTTGCGTTTGTAAATTATACACCTCTTATGAAAAACACTTTTCTTTTTTTAGCCATTTGCTGGCTTTCGTCGTGCGATGTGATACATGTGGCACAAAATAAAACAACGGAAAATACCTCAACGCTGGGCATTGAAGTAAACTACAATGATATTCCCAATTCTATATTTCAACAACAATTGGATTCTTCGCTAACCGTTGAAATTGATAAATTCAATTCCGAAAAGCATGCCTTTACGGTGCATAGAAAAAATCCACGCGATAAAGACAAAGATTACATAAACATAGATTTTCAAAAAGCAAAAATTGTTGGAACCGGTGGCAAAATAGCAGGGTACGCAATTACAACCATTGGACTTGCAACGCCCTTTGCGCTCCTTGCCGCTGAAAGCCCTCTCCTTCTTGCCTTTTATTATATACCCGAGCATAATATTACCACCAGGGTAACCATTTCGCCCAATTTAGCGGAAGACAGAAAAGATCATAAAAACCTGTTTGCAAGTACAGGTGCCTTGTTCTCATCTAATAAAAAACAAGTGCCCAAACTCATGCAGAAATATACCCATAATTTCCATAAAATACTTTTAGATATAGAAGCCCAATTGGGTAGACGCTAGTAGAAAGGTTTTAGGCCATTAATTGAAATAAACATTAAATCAGTTAAACTAAATCCATTAAACTGGTTTAAGTTTAGCAAAGCGTCACTTAAATCATATGTAGCTGCAGGTCTGTTACCGGCTTTTTTTATTCAACTGCAAAATCTACTTCCGCTGGTTTAAGTATAGCAAAGCGTAACCTAAATCATTTGTTTTTACAGGTAAGTGGCCGGCATTTTTATTCGTCTATACCATTTGCATTGCCTCCGTACTTCACAGCTCCTGCTCAATGTTATCCTGCTTTTACCTTATGCTATAAATGGCCATGCACTAAACATTTTTCAACAGGTAACCTCCCGCCCTAATGCACAGGTGCACTTCAAAATGCCTTTTTTATTTTTGTTAACAATCATCTGCACTTTGTGGATCTCCGGTTGTAGCCTGACCGACTACCGGCGGTTCACTATCCCGATGCATCGCATACGCGTTAACTTAAGGGTTTTTTTGTGGGACAATCATTGGAGCCTTGTTTAACTCCGGTTGTGTCACTCACTTGTACCGCATATTCTATGGCAGCTTTTTCCACATAAATGCCTTTTTATTCACTTTAAAAAATTAACCACAGAGAAAACAAGAGTGTTTCACAGAGAACACAATGACTAACTCCGGCTTCTCTTTGTGCTTCTTT
>JBBSJX010000402.1:0-3843 GCA_038256825.1 Chitinophagales bacterium | reverse complement strand
GTTATTACCGCAACTATGGTAGGTGCCAATCATTATACGGTGCGCCATAAACGGTACCATACCGTGGTTATCGACGAAGCAGGCCAGGCATTGGAACCCGCTGCCTGGATACCCATATTAAAAGCTAAAAAATTAATAATGGCCGGCGATCACTGGCAGTTACCGCCAACCATAAAATCTTACGAAGCAGCCAGGCTGGGGTTAAGTAATACTTTAATGAAAAAAATGGTTGACCGCTATCCGCAGGCTGTTACTTTATTAGAAACGCAATACCGGATGCATGAAAATATTATGGGTTTTTCATCGCAGCATTTTTATGAAAATCGTTTATCTGCCCATTCATCGGTAGCCAATCGGGTGGTATTACCGGCCGATGTTCCATTAATGTTTATTGATACTGCCGGTTGCAGTTTTGATGAAAAAACGGAGGGTACCCGTATAAGTAATTCTGAAGAAGCTGCATTTTTATTAAAACATTTAAATCAATTGGTTGGCCTGTTAAAGCCACATTACACTAATCAAATTTTTCCCACCATTGGTGTTATTTCACCCTATAAACACCAGGTAGAAATACTGAAAAACCTGGCAGTTTCTTACGTTGATTTAAACGAAGTAAGCGGTTCTGTTTCCATAAATACCATTGATAGTTTCCAGGGGCAGGAACGTGATATTGTTTACATAAGCATGACACGCAGCAACATCGAAAACAGTATCGGTTTTCTTTCAGACATAAGGCGCATGAACGTGGCCATGACCAGGGCCCGAAAAAAACTGGTGGTTATAGGAGACAGTGCGACCCTGTGCATTCATCCTTTCTACGCTGATTTTATTGAATATGCCCAACAAATAAACGGCTACATTAGTGCATGGGAATTTATGGATTGGTAATGTTAATCTGATTATGATCTTTATTGTTTATTTAAATATGTTTTTTTAAACTCAAAACATATTCATTCCTATTTGTTATTACAGGGACTGGATTTTGTTATTCAATCTTTATCACTAAAAAAAATGAAAGATGAGTAAAGTATGGTTTATAACAGGTTGTTCAACAGGTTTTGGTCGCGAGTTATCTAAACAAGCGTTGGAGCAGCGAAACAAGGTGATAGTTACTTCCCGTAAAACTGCCGATATTGAAGATATTGTAAAAGATCATCCCGTTACCTCAATCGCGGTGCAATTAAACGTTACCAATGCAACCGACATTGCTTTTATAACAATTCTACCTTATGTAAAAAAAATATGGTTTTAAACAGACCTCTTATATTTGTAGAAGACGATAAAGAGGAGCAGGAAATTCATTCTGATCTATTTAAAAATTTTAATTATCCTTTTAAAATTATTTTTAAAAACAATGCTGAAGAACCGTTTGAATATTTAAAATCATTGACAATTATTTTACGCATTATTATTAACAAAATAAGTATGGTAGGATAAGGGTGTTAGAAATTTAAAGCAAAAGCAACAACGATAAGCGACTAAATGATTTAATGATTCCATTTTTATTTATTCTGGTGTTACCATAAACTTTTTTAAAGAATCCGGTATCGAAGAAACTTGTATTAACCTTTTTAGAATAATAGATTACTGGCACAATTGCATAATGCCGGAATAAATTATTTTGGCTTTAGAAAATTGATTTAGAGTTGCAAACTTGATTAAGAGATTGTACTTTTATAGTGGATGAGTAAATAAATTTTTACAATATTCCAGATTGCGCATCAAGCCCGCAGAAGAGCTTTTCTTAACAGGAAAGCTTTTATTTTTTCAGGTATTAATTTTGAAATCTTTTGGAACTTAAGTTATTAATAATGTTGTTGCTGCTAATAATTACAACAGTACAAGTGTGCGACGCAACGTATGATGATAGGTTAATAATTGCTGGGTTAAAACAAAGAAATTTCAATAATAAGGTTAAAGCAAATATTGAATATTTATTATAATTTTTTTTATTTTAATTGAATTATCTCTTAATAAAAAGCACATTAATTAAAAATTAATTTTTAAAACACTTGCAAATGTTAATTACAAAAATTAGTTTTGATGTTAGATAAGAGCCTTCTGGTAATTATGTATATCCAATCATCCTACTTGAAAAATTAAATAGATAATTGTTTTAATTGCTTGTAAAATTTCTCCTTTAGTAATCGGACTTGCTTAACACACAATAGTTAATTATTTTAGTTATCATTTATTGAAATAGTTGTTTTATTATTTCAAATATTAATTTCCTATTTTTTAAATTCATATTTATTTGTTGGATTTGTAAATAATTAATTTATTATTTACTTGCTAATTATTTAATTAATATATAATTACATAATTATCTGAAATAGTAATGGTTTATTGTTGATTGAAATGTAAAAATATGAATTAATACAAATTTTATTTTTAACTCTAAATTTTGTGAAATGACCAAACATTCGTTTTGTTGCAATGGTCTATGTATCATGCCTCCTTCCCCGGAATTAGAAGAGAAAATTGTTCAGATGAAAGAGGCCATATTGCGTGAAGCAGATCTTTCAAATATTGATGATCTTGATATTTTAGATTTACGTACTTACACTTTAATAGCAACCCGTCCACGTAAAACAAGAGCACACGAATTTACTGGTGAGGCTGATAAGGCACCAGCGGTTACAGGTTCAAGAAAAGCCATTGTTTTATTAGTAGATTTTTCGGATAAGACTGCTGTAAAACCTCAAAACCAGTTCAACGATCTTTTATTTTCTGTAGGTACTTATGCAACGGGTAGTATGCGTGATTTTTATAAAGAAGTATCGTATGGTCAATTAGATGTAACAGGTGCCGTTGCAGGATCGGGTGGCCCAACCGCAGGTTGGTTTAGGGCTCCAAATCCTAAATCATATTATACGGCGGGTAATTATGGGTTTGGCTCTTACCCTAATAATGCACAAAAGCTTACAGAGGATGTAATAAATTTAGCGAACCCGTTTGTTAATTTTTCTCAATACGATAATGATGGAGACGGGTTTGTAGAAGCCCTGATTATTGTTTGTGCCGGAACCGGTGGCGAACAAAGCGGTAATGTAAATGATATTTGGAGTCATAAATGGAACATTGCTCCCAAGTCGGTTGACGGTGTAAAAATAGATCGTTATTTTATGGCGCCTGAAGATGGAAGGGTAGGCGTAATGGCGCATGAATTGGGTCACCTGCTTTGTGGCCTTCCTGATTTATACGACACTGATTATTCTTCAAAAGGTACTGGTTCGTGGGATTTAATGGCTGGAGGTAGCTGGAATGGCAGTGGTAATAAACCCTCTCATCCTACAGCATGGTGTAAATATAAAACAGGGTGGATTAACCCAACAGTTATTTTTAACCAGGAAATAGATGTTACTATCAGGCCTTACAAGGATTTTAAAGATGTTTTTAAATTACCCATAGGTGCTATTGATAGTAAAGAATATTTTCTCATTTCGAACAGGCGTAAAACAGGATTTGATAGTAACATTCCCGGTGAAGGGCTTTTAATTGAGCATATTGATGAAAACAAAACAGGTAACACCGATGAAAATCATTATCTGGTTGATATCGAACAGGCAGATGGATTACGTCAACTAAATATAAATGCCAATAGTGGTGATGCTAATGACCTGTTTCCTACCGGTTCAAATAACCAATTTACGGTAAGTAGTAATCCAGATAGTAAAAATTACGGTAATAGCGATTCTAAAGTTACGATCACCAATATTACCCGGTCGGGAAATAATATTACTGCTAAAATAAATGTGGGTGGTACTTCTGCAACAACTACAGTAAGCAATAAAAAGGTGTTACAGGTTTATGCTACACCGCACAGTAAAAATGCCTGGGCAT
>JBBSJX010000401.1:0-3847 GCA_038256825.1 Chitinophagales bacterium | reverse complement strand
TTCAAACTAAATAAACAACCTCATTTTAATACTTCTTATGGTGCCATTCAGCAGGAGTTGGACCAGATGGGGGTAACCGAAATTTCCATTGGAGCGATTTCGCAGGCGGTCATAAACATTAGAACCAGTAAGTTGCCCGATCCTGCTGTTATAGGTAATGCCGGTAGTTTTTTTAAAAACCCCAGCATTCCAAAACAACAGTTTGATGCGCTTAAATTGTTGCATCCAACCATAGTTGCCTACCCCGCGCCGCATGAAAAGGTTAAGGTTGCTGCCGGCTGGTTGATTGAACAATGCGGCTGGAAGGGTTATAAAAAAGGCGATGCAGGTTGCCACCAAAAACAATCCCTTGTTTTAGTAAATTATGGCCATGCCAGCGGACTCGATATCTATAGCTTGTCTACCCAAATCATGCACAGCGTAGAAAATAAATTTGGAATACTGCTTGAGCGGGAAGTAAACATTCGATAGCCACTAATCTTTAAGGATTAATTATTTTGGGGTCCAGCATTTGTTTATAAATTATGCATCGTTGCTTCCGATGCATCGGAACGGTTCAAATGCATTTTTTATAGTCCCGATTTAATCGCAAAAGCGTTAACCTAACGCTTTTTTTTTGGGACAAACAGTAGGATTGCTAATGGACATTGTTGTGTCACTCACTTGTACCACATCTTTTTATGGCGGCCCTTTCACACCATCATAGTATTTCGGTTCTTATCAATTCTTGAGTAATCATTTGCCTCAAACTATTTACTGGTATAGGTTTTAGCGAGATTATTGAATTCCTAAGTTAACGCCCATGCGATTTAATCGGGAGCAGTTTTCACGGGATTGTCGGAGGGTTGTGCACTTCAGCTTTTTTTAAAATTTCGGCGAACGGCCTCTTAAAAACAGCGTTAAGAAATTTTCAATGACTGGCGTTAAGAAAACAAACAGGTGTTACTAAAGGCGGGTAATGTTATCTGTTGGTAGGTCGCACTGCTGCCTGGCAAAGCACAAAAGATCTTACTTGTTTGTTTTTAGCCAGGCATTGAAAATTTTAGCTGTTTTTATGCAGCCTTGATCTTTTTGTTACTTTTTGCATCAAGGCAAAAAGTAAAACAGCCATTATACTCTTTGCTTCCAGTCTACAGACGGTTTGCACACTTGTACTTTCAATTATATATGCAGCAACATAAACCCTATAATTATATCGGTATAAAACGAGTGCTTCTTAAATTTGCATTAATGAATAACAGCCCGTTTATGTACCGAAGCTTTGTGGTCATTTTTTGTTCCCTACTGTTTGCCTGTTCGCAGCCCAAATACGATAATCCGCATATTGCCATACAAACCCGTTTTGGCGAGGTTGAACTGGAATTATATCCTAAAAAAGCTCCAAAAACTGTTGCGGCCTTTTTATCTTATATCGATTCTGGTTATTACAAACGGTCTTCGTTTTACCGGGTATTGAATATGGAAAATCAAACCATCGATTCGTGGAAAGCTGAGTTTGTGCAGGGCGGCTTATGGAAGTCGAATAATAAATTGGCAACTACCTTAAAAGGTATACCGCACGAAACAACCCAACAAACCGGCATTAAACATACCAATGGCGTAATATCGCTGGCACGGTATGATCCGGGTACAGCCACCACCGAGTTTTTTATTATGATAGGCGACCAACCCGGCTTTGACTTTGGCGGCGAAAACAACTCCGATGGACAAGGCTATGCCGCTTTTGGTAAAGTGGTAAATGGCTGGGATATTTTAGATAGAATATACAACCAGCCCGAACGCAACCAGGCATTTGATCCGCCTGTTCATATTTTTAATATTGTACGTAAAAAATCCTGACCCTATACAGGTTTTATCAAATAATCCTTTTTCAACTTACCAATAATTGCTCGTGAATTTTGGTTTATTAACCTCTGTTTGCAATGTGTAATTAAATTTTCCTCTCTACCTGGTTAAACCCTTTTTTAAGCGAGGATGCAATTGTTTTTAAGGCAATTTATGGCATATGGCAATTAATTCCATTTGTCCTTCTATGCTAAATCCGTTATATTAAGGCTATAACTACACGGGCAAATAACTACCGTTTCAATAATGATTTGCCGATGAAAGGATTGCGACGCAACGATGATCCCATGAAAGGCTACTGCTGGTATAAAAATGAATAAAGGACTTCATTGCATTAATAAAATACGATTTTGTTTTCGACTTCCATCCACAGGTAGGAAGTTAATTTACTCAACATCATAATGAGGCACTGTTTTTTAGTACTCATGGTACTATACCAGGCTGGTATTAAATAATTGAATATAAAGCACTAATAAAATAAACTGTATGAACAATAACTCCACCGTAATTGATGACAAACTGCATTGGTATAAAGACGCAATTATTTACGAGCTACACATAAAAGCCTTTAGAGATGGTAATGGTGATGGAATAGGTGATTTTAAAGGACTAATGGAAAAACTGGATTACCTGGAAGACCTTGGTGTAACGGCTATCTGGGTATTGCCTTTTTATCCCAGTCCGCTAAGAGATGATGGGTATGATATTGCAGATTACTATAGCATCAATCCATCATACGGCAAACTGGAAGAGTTTCAATTATTTTTAGATGAGGCGCATAAACGCAATCTTAAAGTAATAACTGAGCTGGTAATAAACCACACTTCGGATCAGCATCCCTGGTTTCAACGTGCACGGCGTGCCGAAAAGGGATCGCCAGAGCGGGAATATTATGTGTGGACAGACAATGCGGATGACTATAAAGATGTACGGATCATTTTCCAGGATTTTGAAGTGAGTAACTGGACCTGGGACTCGGTTGCGCAACAATATTATTGGCACCGCTTTTTTGGTCACCAGCCCGATTTAAATTATGACAACTTATTAGTGCAGGAGGAAGTATTTAAAATTATAGATTACTGGTGCAGTTTGGGGGTGGATGGTTTTAGGCTGGATGCTGTTCCATACCTATATGAACGTGAAGGCACCAACGGAGAAAATTTACCTGAAACACACGCTTTTCTTAAAAAACTTAGGGCTCATGTTGATGCAAGTTATCCCGGAACGGTTTTGCTTGCCGAGGCAAATATGTGGCCCGAAGATTCTGCTTCGTATTTTGGAGATGGGGATGAGTGCCAGATGAATTATCACTTTCCGGTAATGCCCCGCATGTTTATGAGTTTGCAGATGGAAGATCGCTACCCTATTACGGATATTTTTGACCAGACACCTGATATACCTGAAACCTGCCAGTGGGCTATATTTTTAAGAAATCATGATGAGCTAACCCTTGAAATGGTTACCGATGAAGAACGGGATTACATGTATAAGGCATATGCAAAAGATCCCAAGGCTAAAATAAACCTGGGTATACGGCACCGCCTGGCTCCGTTAATGGATAATAACCGCCGCAAAATTGAGCTAATGAATGTGCTGCTTTTTTCGTTAGCGGGTACACCTGTAATTTATTATGGTGATGAAATTGGCATGGGTGATAACTTTTACCTGGGTGATCGTGATGGGGTACGCACCCCCATGCAATGGACCTCGGACCGTAATGCCGGATTTTCGCAGGCCAATCCTCAAAAATTATATTTACCGTTAATTCTCGATCCTGAATATTCGTATGAATCACTGAACGTAGAAGCACAGTTACGCAATCCTTCCTCGCTACTCTGGTTTATGAAAAGCATGATCAGCATGCGCAAAAATTTTAAGGCATTCAGCCGTGGCGACCTTAAATTTGTAAACGTTGAGAACCCTAAAGTGCTGGTATTTACCCGCACCTATCTTGAACAAACAATATTAGTAATTGTAAATCTTTCGCGCTACAGCCAGGCTA